>CAIKXW010000256.1 GCA_903831485.1 uncultured Alphaproteobacteria bacterium
CGCCGGGGCGAAGAGCTGCCGGGCTATCACATCTCCGACGTGGTCAAGGACCTGCATCAGGACGATGTCGAGAAGGATGCGCAGGTGCGCGAACGCCTCTCGCGCGAAGGCGGCACGGCAACGCTTCATCTGCGGCGCCGCAAGGCGGACGGCGCCTGGCGGCACACCCTTGCGCAGTTCATCTCCGGACGCAGGCTGCCGTCAGGCAAGTTCGAGATCTTCGGCCTGTCGCAGAACATTACCGAGCTGGTGGATGCGCGCGACCAGGCTTCCGTGATGAATGACCGTCTCGAGATCGCCATGAGCGCGGCAAGCGCGGGCGTCTACGAGATCGACCTGCGCTCGTCGGAGCGGTGGACGTCGCCGCAATACCAGGCCCTCGCCGGCCCCGAAGCGCTGGCGCGCCATGCGATGAAGCCGTTCGGCATGTATCATGATGACGACATTCCTGCGGTGCGAGATAGCTGGGAACGCTGCCTGCGTTCGCGTGAGGTCGAGTCGATCGATGCGCGCCTGTATCGCCCCAACGGCGGCGAGCAATGGGTGCGCCTCTTCATGCGGGTGCAGCGCGACGCCCATCAGGTGCCGGTGCGTGCTGTCGGACTGATGCTGGATATCCAGCAGCAGAAGGCGCAGGAGCTTGCGCTGATCGAGGCGAAGAAACAGGCTGAGGCGGCGACCGTCGCGAAGTCGAACTTCCTCGCCTCGATGAGCCACGAGATCCGCACGCCGCTGAACGGCGTGCTTGGCATGGCGCAGTCGCTGGTTAGCGACGGGCTGCTGGCCGACCAACGCGAGAAGGTGGACATCATCCTCGAGTCCGGCCGTACGCTGACGGCGCTGCTGAACGACGTGCTCGATCTCTCGAAGATCGAAGCCGGCAAGATCGAGATCGCCTGCATGGATGGCGAGCTGTCAGTTGCACTGGACAGGTTGCGCCAGCTTTTCCTGTCCAAGGCAGTCGAGCGCGGCCTCAAGATCGATCTCCATATCGCGCCCGGCATGCCGCCGATGCTGCATTTCGACCCCGTGCGCGTCCGCCAGTGCGTCGGCAACCTCCTGTCCAACGCGATCAAGTTCACCGAACGCGGCGCGGTGAAGGTCGATATGACTTCGGTAGAATTCCAGCCCGGCCTGTGGCGCATCGCGGTCGCCGTGCGGGACACGGGCATCGGCATGACGCCGGCCGTGATGAGCCGGCTGTTCACGACATTCACACAGGCCGACGCGACCATATCGCGCCGCTTTGGCGGATCGGGTCTTGGCCTTGCCATCACGCGTCAGCTGGCGCGGCTGATGGGCGGCGACGTGACGGTGGAGAGCGAGCCTGGCGTCGGCTCGACATTCACGCTGACTTTCGTGGCAGAGGCGGCCATGCAGGACCACGCCGGCAAGCCTGCCGAGCCCTTTGCATCCGCCGTGAGCGAGACCGAGCTGCGCAGCCTTCGCGGTATCAAGATCCTGCTGGTGGACGACAACGCGGTGAATCGCCAGGTCGTGAAGCTGTTCACCGCGCAGCTCTCGGCGCGCTATGTCGAGGCGGTGAACGGACAGGAGGCGCTGGACCGCCTGCGCGACGAGAGATTCGATATCGTGCTGCTCGACGTGCACATGCCTGTCATGGACGGCAAGGAGGCGATCAGGCGTATCCGCGGATCACGCGAGCCATGGGCCGAACTGCCAGTCATCGCGCTGACGGCTGATGCGATGAGCGGCGACCGCGAGCGCTATCTCGCGCTTGGCATGACGGACTATGTCTCCAAGCCGCTGGACCAGCGCGAACTCACGCACAAGATCGCGCTGGCGATGGGCGAGCGCCCGTTGCTCGCGAACATGGCGGCCTGATAGCGGTTGGCGCGCTTGCGAAATGCCGCCGGGCGAGGATGCACTGCGCCAGACTGGCCGCGCCCATGTCCCGCGCTCAAATTTTTTTGTTGTGCCCCGCAGTTCCGAATGTAGTCTGGGAGTCTTCTGTCAGGGGGTTTTTCAAAATGAAGAACAGGCGCTCAGCGTCGCCGCTATGGTTATCGCTGGTTGCACAACCACGGAAAAAGTTGCGGCTGTCCAGCCAATGGACGCCGCGCTGACTTGCGATCAGCTCACGGCGGAATTCGCCAAGCTCGACAACATAAACAAGCAAGCTGACGGCAACAAGGGCGTCAACACGGCCAACGTTGCAGCGGTGCTCCTGTTCTGGCCGGCAGCTGTCGGAAACTACATGGACGCGGACAGCGCGCAGAAGCTCCTCAACGAGCGCCGGACCCATCTCATGGGCATCTGGAACAGCAAGAACTGCATCGCCTCCGCCAAGGCAGGCTGAGCATCTGAATCTGGCGGGGGCGTCCGGAACATCGGGCGCCTCCGTTTCAGGTCAGGCATCTTCGTACGCCTTACGTCTCTCGAAAATTCTCTCGGCGATCACGTCTTCCGACGATCTATCCTTCGCGCAGCAG
>CAIKXW010000257.1 GCA_903831485.1 uncultured Alphaproteobacteria bacterium
CACCCGGCAAACCCGGCGCTCGGACAATCTCAGCTCCGACCTAACATGGTCGATGCAGGCGCGGCGACGCGCGGGGCTTAGAAGTTTCCCTTGGCGGCCTCAGCGAGGATCAGCTTGTCGCGGGTTAGATCCGAGACCGCCTTGCGCAGTCGCTGATTCTCCAGCTCGAGATTCTTCATCCGCTTGACCTGATCGGTCTTCAGGCCGCCGAACTCCGACCGCCCTCTGTAGTAGGTGACGTCCGTGACGCCGATCGACCGCACCGCGTCGACCACCGACTGGCCCTGCGAGACCAGCACATCAACCTGCCGGAGCTTCGCGACGATCTCCTCCGGCTTGTAACGCTTCCTTGCCATCCGCCTTCTCCATCCTGTCCGAAGACATACCTAGGGGCGGACCACTTCCAAGGGGGCGGATCAGTGGGCGGGAGCGTGAATTGACCTGGCGCAATCAGGCCCAGGCCTGAGTGCTTTAACCTACGAGTCGAAAGAGTTTGTTGTAGCTTCACAGGTCTGGCCGATGACGCGAACGCCGATCGCCAAGCGCGTCGAGGAAGCCGCTCGCTGCAACATGCCAAGCTATGCAGATGCGGTCGCGGATTTCTCATGGGGCGCCGCGCGGAATTTGCTCGACGGCTTGCCGGGGGGCGTCCTCAACATCGCCTATGAGGCCATTGACCGGCATGTCGCGCACGGACGCGGAGGAGCGCGCGCGCTGCGCTGGCTTTCCGCCGACGGACGCGTGGTCGATTACACCTATGATGACCTGCGCCGGCAGACCAACAGGTTCGCCAACGTGCTGTGCAAGATCGGCGTGGCGAAAGGCGAGCACGTCTACTCGCTTCTGGGCCGAACGCCTGAACTTCACATCGCCGCGCTGGGAACCCTCAAAGCAGGCGCAGCCTTCTGCCCGATGTTTTCCCCATTCGGCCCAGAGCCTATCCGCTCGCGCATGGAGATCGGTGACGCCCGGCTGCTCGTCACCACTGGGGCGCTCTACCGGAAGAAGGTGGCGGCATGGCGGCAGCAGTTGCCTAACCTCAAGGACATCATTCTGATCGACGGAGCCGACGATCCGGCGAACAACGTGCATGACTATCGCCGCCTGATGGCGGAAGCCTCCGATGAAGGCGAGATCGCCGCCACGGGTCCACAGGACTTTGCCCTGCTTCACTTCACCAGCGGCACGACCGGCAAGCCCAAGGGCGTCGTCCATGTGCATGAGGCAGTGGTGGCGCATCACATCACCGGCTTCTACGCGCTGGATCTTCGGCCCGGCGACATCTTCTGGTGCACCGCCGATCCGGGCTGGGTCACGGGTATGTCCTACGGCATCATCGCGCCGCTGACTAATGGCGCGACTCTTCTGGTCGATGAAGCCGAGTTCGACGCCGACCGCTGGCGGCGGACGTTGCAGGACCAGAAGGTCAATGTCTGGTACACTGCGCCGACCGCCATACGGGTGCTGATGCGCGCCGGCGCGGAGGCGTGGAAAGGCTTCGACCTGTCGGCCCTGCGCCTGCTTGCCAGCGTCGGCGAGCCGCTCAATCCCGAGGCCGTCGAATGGTCCGTAGAGGCGTTCGGCAAACCCTTCCACGACAATTGGTGGCAGACCGAAACCGGCGGCATCATGATCGCCAACTTCCCCTCCATGGAGGTGCGCCCGGGATCGATGGGAAAGCCGCTGCCCGGGATCGAGGCCGCGATCGTCGAGCGAGATGGCGACAGCGTGCGCGTGGTGGACAAGCCAATGACGATGGGCGAACTGGCGCTCAGGCCAGGCTGGCCATCGATGATGCGCGCCTATCTCCATGAAGATGCACGCTACCGGAAGTGCTTCGTTGGCGGCTGGTATCTCAGCGGCGACCTCGCCATGCGGGACAGCGACGGCTATTTCTGGTTTGTGGGCCGCGCCGACGACCTGATCAAGAGCGCGGGCCATCTCGTCGGGCCGTTCGAGGTCGAGAGCGCGCTGATGGAGCATCCCGCCGTCGCTGAAGCCGCCGTGATCGGCGTGCCTGATCCGCTCGGGGGCGAGATCATCAAGGCCTATGTCGTCACCAAGACAGGGATCGCCCATGACGAGGCGCTGCAGCGCGAGCTCTTGGGCTATGGGCGTAAACGCCTAGGCCCGGCCATCGCGCCCAAGATGATCGTGTTTCGCGAGAACCTGCCCAAGACCCGCAGCGGCAAGATGATGCGCCGGCTGCTCAAGGCCCGCGAACTCGGCCTTCCCGAGGGCGATCTCTCCACGCTCGAAAGCGACGAACGATGAAAGCCGCCTCGCCCAAGCCCAGACTGACACATGTGCATGTTCTCGACCTGCTGCGCCTGATGATCCGCATCCGCCGCTTCGAACAGAAATGCGCGGAGCTCTACACGCAGGAAAAGATCCGCGGGTTCCTGCATCTCTATGACGGCGAGGAAGCGGTCGCCGCCGGCATCATTCCGGTATTGGAGGCGCAGGATCGCGTCGTCGCCACCTACCGCGAGCATGGCCACGCGCTGGCGCGCGGCGTGACGATGAACGCGGCGATGGCGGAGATGTACGGCAAGCGAGAGGGATGCAGCGGCGGCCGCGGCGGTTCGATGCACCTGTTCGACGCCCAGCATAATTTCCATGGCGGCAACGCCATTGTCGGCGGCGGTCTGCCCATGGCGGTTGGCCTTGCCCTCGGCGACCACATGCGCAAGGCCGGCGCTGTGACCGCGTGCTTTTTCGGCGAGGGCGCCGCCGCCGAAGGCGAGTTCCACGAAAGCCTCAACCTGGCGGCGCTCTGGGGCCTGCCGGTCCTGTTCGTGTGCGAGAACAATCTCTACGCCATGGGCACGGCGCTGGCGCTGTCGGAATCCGAAACCGACATCCACCGCAAGGCGGAATCCTACCGGATCACCGCCGAAGCGGTCGACGGCATGGACGTGGTCGCAGTCGAGGCCGCCGCGCGGCGCGCGATCGCGCAGATCCGCACAACCGGGAAGCCGTACTTCCTCGAGTGTCGCACCTATCGCTTCCGCGCGCACTCGATGTTCGACGCCCAGCTCTACCGCGACAAGAACGAGATCGAGGCATGGAAGTCCAAGGATCCCATAGCGTGTTTCCAGGCCTGGACGCAGGAAAGCGGCCTCGCGCATGCCGAGGACGTGGCGCGCATCGAGGCGGAAGTCGATCGCGAGGTCGCCGAAGCAGTGGCCTTCGCCGAAGCGGGAACCTGGGAGCCCATCGAAGATCTTGGCCGTTATGTCTACGCCGCTGACCGGCCCGCGCCGCCAACGACGAAACCCTCGACGGCGCCGAAAGTGGAGACGACCTATCGCGAGGCTGTGCATGCGGCGATCTCGGATGCGCTCGATCGCGACGACCGCGTCTTCCTGATGGGCGAGGACGTCGGCCAGTATGGCGGCTGCTACGCCGTATCCAAGGGACTGCTCGAAAAGTACGGACCCGACCGCATCAGGGACACGCCGCTTTCGGAGGCAGGCTTCACCGGCGCCGGCATCGGCGCAGGGATGGCGGGCATGCGGCCGATCGTCGAGGTGATGACGGTGAATTTCAGCCTGCTGGCGCTCGACCAGATCCTCAACAACGCGGCCACGATCCGCCATGTACGCGGCGGAGTAAAACTCCCTCACTCAGGCGGGTGCGTTTTGCACTTCGCGGGCGGAGTAAAAATACCTCGCCATTAATCCTTTCGACCGCTTTGGCGGTTCGAGAGGCTGGGGATGTACAAGGTGGTCAGCTACG
>CAIKXW010000258.1 GCA_903831485.1 uncultured Alphaproteobacteria bacterium
CACTCAAGCTCACGCTGAAACCCGGCGAGAAGTTCGTGATCAACGGCGCGGTGGTGGTCAATGGCGACCGCCGGGCCCATCTGCTGATCCAGAACAACGTCGCGATCCTTCGCGAGAAGGACGTGATGCAGCAACAGGACGCGAAGACGCCGGTGCGGCGAATCTACTTCGCGATCCAGATGCTCTACCTGGATGAGTCGAATGAGGGCGTCTACTTCGGTGAGTTCACACGCCGCCTGAAGGAATTCATGGGTGTGCTCTCGGACCGCGAGGCTCTTGCCCGTTGTGGAACGATCCTGGAGGAGGTCAGCGCCAAGCACTATTACCGCGCGCTGATGTCCTGCAAGAAGCTGATGCCCTTCGAGGAGTCCAGGCTGAACTTCATCGCGGTGCCTGAAGGTGCCGAGGCTGAAGCCAAGCAGGTGGCGGCCTAGAGTTGGGTACAAGTGCCTGCCGGGATGGGCGGCAGGTTGTTTTGGTAACGGGACGGCAACACCGGGCGTGGGGACCGAACGTTGCCGCTTCAGACCACAGTGCAGTGGTAGGTCACGGGGCGCTTTGATGGGTAATTGAGGACGAAGAAACTTAACAGAGGAGCTGACGCACAAGTCCGGAGAAACCCGGGTGAGTGCGACACGAACGGGACAATGGTTACAGAAGTTGTTTCATTCGGAACGATAACCCCCGCAGGCTCTGCCAATCGCAAGCCAGGCGCGTCGGAGAAGACCGCCGCCCCGGCCCAGGATCAGCAGAAAGCAGCGGAGGCCACGGCGTTTGAGTCGTCGTTGGCAAGCCAGGAGCAGAAAGCTGCTGCTGAACGTGAGCAGAGAGAGAGCGAAAAAGATCGACAGGCGCCCCAGTTGGACGCCCTCGCGCTCGACAGCACACGGCTCAGCATTCTGCAGGACGCAGCCTCGAAGCGGTTTGTCTACCGAGGCCTGAATGTGGTGACCAAGGAGGTTGAGCGCCAGTATCCGAGCGAATCGGAGCTGCGCCGTTCCGCGCTGCTGCGCGAGTTGCGCGGTTCGTTTATCGACGAACTGAGCTGACGCTTGCGTGATAGGCAGCCCTCGATGCGCTCCCGATGATGGAGCGCAGACGGGGGTTTTTGCGTTCGCCGCTGGTCGCGGTGCTAGACAACCTGGTTGACTGCCAGCGAGACGGGCCGGGCCTTGCGGACGGTCGGATGGGCGGTCGTTGCATACTTGCTGTAGCCGGTCACGACGCCGCTGCGTGCCGACACTTCCTCGGACACGGCCTTGACCAAGCGCTCCGTCACCGTCTTTGCCACCATCAGGGCGCGGTGATGGTCCTCAAGAACCTTGGCAAACCAGTTGATCACGCTGCGCAGAATGTCGAGCTCCTTGGGCGGCGAAGCCGCGGCAAGACCCGGGTTCTCGCGCAGCACCCGCATCTCATTGTCATAGATCTTGGTCAGCCGTTCCTTCTCGGGCTGCAGCACGGCAAGTTCCCGCGGCCGCCGCCGGCGCAGAAGCTCGGTTTCGTTGGCGATCAGGGTGCCCAGCTTGCGCGTCACATCGACCAGCAGGGCGATACGATTGGGCGAACTCACCGGCGGGCCTCCTGCATCTGGAGAATGCTGCGATAGACCGAGTCGGCGATTCCGACGCCGCCCTTGTTGGCGATCGCGCCGGCGGTCTGTTCGTTGAACATCGATCGATAGATCTCGTCGCCCGCGCCGCCGCCGAACATCGGGTCGGTGTCGAGGCCGGACGACATGTTCTCCAGCACCTGCATCAGGAAGACGCTTTCG
>CAIKXW010000259.1 GCA_903831485.1 uncultured Alphaproteobacteria bacterium
CCGTTTGTGCTTAAGATCCATTCAGATATTGGCAGGATACTCTGGCGAACCCGGGGGTCTCTGCCTTGCAAGTGGTAGTGGGACCCGGGATCGAACCGGGGACCTCAGGATTATGAGTCCTGCGCTCTAACCAGCTGAGCTATCCCACCAAAGTTGAGGCGCGGGATATACGCGGCGAGTTGGGACAGCGCAAGGCGGCTGGCCCAACGTCGCCATAGAGCAGCTACAGCCTTGTATTTGCGCCTGTATACGGGCTATCGCACGACGCTATCGCTGCTGCACCATGTCCGCCGCCATCTCGCCGATCGCGAGCGAACTGGTCAGGCCCGGACTTTCGATTCCAATGAGATTCACGAGGCCAGCCACGCCGTGGCGGTCAGGACCGTCGATCAGGAAGTCGGCGCTCGGCTCGCCTCGGGCGACGATCTTGGGCCGGACGCCGGAATAGTCAGGCGCCAGCGCCCCATCCTTGAGGCCCGGCCAGTAGCGGCGCACCTCGCGATAGAAATGCTCTGCCCGCGCAGGGTCCACCTCATAGTCGAAAGGCGGCCCGGCCCCATCGGCCAGCCACTCCGCATCAGGCCCCAGTCGCGTGCGGCCCCCGAGATCGATGGCGAGATGAAGGCCCTGCGTCGCCTGGTTATGCATCGGATAGATCAGCCGCGCGAAGGCGGCGCGGCCGCTGGCGATGAAGTACGAGCCCTTCACCCAGTGCATGGTGAGGCCTTCGTATTGCGGGCCGCCCGCGATGAGACGCGACACAGGCAAGGCGTAGTGCCCCGCCGCGTTGATCACGGTCCGCGCCTTGATCCGCGCCGGACTGTCGCCGCCGGTCTCGATCTCGATGCCGTCCTTCGTCACCTCGCCGCGCACCGCTGGTGAATTGAACGCCAATGCGCCGCCGCGATCCTCGAACTCACCCTGCAGCGCGAGAAAATAGCCATGGCTGTCAAACAGGCCGCTGGTCTCCGAATGGATCGCCACGCGCACGTCCGGGCTCAACGCCGGCTCCAGCCGTCGCGCCTCGGCGCCATCGACCAGCCGGCAACCCTCGACGCCATTGTCCAGCGCCCGCTTCAGCAGGGCCGGGGTCGCGGCGGCTTCATGGTCATCAACCGCGACCACCAGCTTGCCGCACCTGTGCGCCTCGACGCCGTGCGCCGCGCAGTAGTCATACAGCTTGCGCCGCCCCTCCACGCACAGCCGGGCCTTCAGCGATCCCGTCGCGTAGTAGAGCCCGGCATGGATGACTTCTGAATTGCGCGAGGACGTCTCGGTCGCGATCGCGCTCGCCGCTTCCAGGACCAGCACATCCCGGCCCTTGAGCGCGAGCGCGCGCGCGCAGGCAAGCCCCACGGCCCCCGCGCCGATCACCACTGCATCCGCCTCGAAGGTGTCCATGCCTCGCTGCCTTAGCGCACCAGAATTAAGGAGTCGCGAGTTGGTTTCGCCTGAATCGCGAATTGTTCTCAAAACACCGGGACGGCGACCTTGGAACCCTTTGGGCCTTCGCAACGTCTGGATGCGGCAACCAGCCTAACCAATCAGGAATTTGAACATGGCCACTGGCACATCGGGCCGGTCGAATGGCTTCCTCTACTTCATCGTAGGCGCTCTGGTTGTCGGCGTGATCGTGCTTGGCGCCATGTTCTTCAACGAACGCAATGACAGCCCCCTGGAAAACGCCGCAGAGGCCGTCAGCGAGGCCGCCGATGGGGTCGGCGACGCAGCGCGCAAGTCGAACTGATCACGATCGCGACGACGCGGCCTCAGCCTGGCGCCGCCTATGGAGGGGTCGGCTCAGCGCCCTTCTCTGGAAGGGCGGCGTGTGGCGTCATGGCGCCTGCGCTCACGAGTTCCAACGTCCATTCCAGCTGGCGCGCGCGCCACATGCTGCCGAAATAGGTGAGCGGGCCAAACGCGAGCCCGACCAGCACGGCGATGACGACGCTCCCGCTGCTGAACACCAGGTCGCGCATCACCTCCGGCGCAATCTCGGACAGCAGTGCGCCGATCGCCACGGGCAGAGAGACGTAGGCGATCGCAACGGCGCTGAATGCTGCCGTCGTGCGGCGGACATTGACCTCCGCAAGCGTCTTCAAGGCTACAACCGTCTCCGCCGGCAACGGGCCGACGATGTCCGCCACCTTCTGTGATTTGCGGTCACCGAACGGTCCCGCCAGCAGGTCCGCGCCAATGAAGCGCCATGTCGTCCTGCTGAACAGAACCTCGGCCGGCATCGACCAGACCGGAAAAATCCCGATCAGCGAGCGCCACGTCGCCTGCAGTTCCTCGCCGGTCATCCTTGAGCGCCCCACGCGACATGGGCGCACCTTCGCTTGCTCGACAATCGCAATCAAGCGCCATCCCCGCGGCGCTGACGCAATCGTCAGCGCGTGAGCGCCTCTCGCTACTGACGATTTTTTGCTGCGTGTTCGCGCCTAAACGTTCCGCCGGGAGTTTAGGCCTTGCGAACATCGCGATCGCCAGCGCGATCAAGCCCCACATGGATGAGGAAACAATCATGGCTGCTGCAAAGAAAACCAACGGATCGAAAGGCAAGGCTATGGACGCCGTGGCCCTGCTCAAGGCCGACCACCGCAAGGTCGAAGACCTGTTCGAAACCTACGAGAAATCGCGCAGCAAGCCTGCGAAGGCGAAGCTCGCGCAGCAGATCTGCATGGAGCTGACCGTCCACGCCACGATCGAGGAAGAAATCTTCTACCCCACCGTCAAAGGCGAAGTGGAAGACGACATGCTGGACGAAGCCTATGTCGAGCACGACGGCGCGAAGGTGCTGATAGGCGAACTGATGGCGGGCTCGCCCGAAGACCCATTCTATGACGCGAAAGTCAAAGTCCTCTCGGAAGAAATCAAGCACCACGTGAAGGAAGAAGAACAGCGCGACGGCATCTTTGCGCAGGCGAAGAAGGCCGGTGTGGACATGGCCGAACTCGGCGAGCGTCTGGCCGACCGCAAAGCGGCGCTGACCAAGCAATTCAAGGCCTCGGGCATCCCGACCCCGCAGACCCGCTCGATGCGCGGCGTCCAGCTTGATGTCGGCCAACCGGTGAAAATCGCAGCCCAGTAACCTCCGTGGATCAGGAGCTCATCATCAACATCGTCGGCGTCGGCGCAGGCCTTTGTTCGATGGTGAGCTTCGTTCCGCAGATCGGGAAGATCTGGAAAACGAAGTCTGTGGAAGGCGTGTCGCTGAAGATGTTTACAGTGACCGTTACCGCTTTCGTGCTTTGGACGACCTATGGCGTCCTGCTCGGTTCGTGGCCGATCGCGGTCTCGAACGCCGTGTGCCTCTGCCTGTCGCTGGCGATCGTTGCGCTGCGCCTGAAATTTGGCGACGGCGCGACCTAGTCCATTCCAGGGTATCGCGGGAATTGCGGCAAGGTGTGGATGTCAGCGACCCATGCGGTGCGCTCGGCCGTCTGCACCACGGCTTGCGGCGGTCCGATCAGCTCAGGCTGGTCGAAAGTCGCGCTGGCGACATCGATCTTGCCCGGCAGGTACGTCTCGCTCACGTAGAACAGGCCCGCGCCACAGTCGCCACAGAACAATCGTTCGGCATGTTCCGAAGACGCCCGCGACTTCGGCGCGCCCTTCGTCACCTTCACGGAGTCCTTCGGATAGATCGCCCAGGCGACCATCGGCGCACCCGCCGAGCGGCGACAATCCGTGCAGCAGCAGATGGAATGGCGCTCCGGCAATTCGCCCGCTTCATACCGCACCGCGCCACAGTGGCATCCGCCTTGATGCATGAACGCCTCCATTTCTGTCTGGACAGAAATGGCACGGATAAAGCCACACACCAATTATGCGACCGGTGATTGCTGACACCGGGCTGGCAGCAACGTCGACAGCAAAGCGGCTAGCCCCTACTCCGCCGCCTGCATCCGCGGCGCAGGCCCTGCGTTCCACTTCGCCATAAGGCCAGCGAGCTTTTTCTCCGCCGCCACGACGGCGCGCTCTTTCACATGGCCATAGCCACGGATGTCGTCGGGAATGCTCGCAATCTCGACCGCCAGCGCGTGATTGTCGGCGCGCAGGCCGGCGGACAGCTTCTCCAGCCGCTCGAGATATTCATCGCGCAGGCGGCGCTCCATCGCGCGCTCCTCGGTCTTGCCGAAGATGTCGAACGAACCGCCGCGCAGGAATTTGAGTTTCCTGAGGAGCTTGAAGCTCATCATCATCCACGGGCCGAACGACTTCTTCGTCAGTTCGCCCTTGTGGTTCTTCTTCGAGATCATCGGCGGCGCCAGCAGGAAGGTCAGCTTGGTGTTCTTGCCGAACGTGTCCTCGACAGCCTGCTTGTATTCCGGACGCGTGTAGAGCCGCGCGACCTCGTACTCATCCTTGTAGGCCATCAGCTTGGCGAGATACGTGGCCGCCGCGTAGGTCAGCTGTTCGCCCAGGCCAAGATTGCTCTCCGCCGCGCGCACGCGCGCGATGCGCGCCTCGTACATGTCGGCATAGGCAGGGTTCTGGTACTCTCTCAGCATCTCGGCGCGGCGCGCGATCAGTTCGTCGAGCTTGAGCGGCTCGATCTCCGGCCGCTTGGGAGCTGCAGCCTGGACGACGTCGGGATTCACGGCGGCAATCCGGCCAAGATCGAACGCCGCAGCATTCTCCTTGATCTTCACCTTGTTGAGCCGGTTGGCTTCGTAGATGGCCGCATCAGACACAGGGATGAGCCCGTTCTGCCACGCCATGCCCAGCATGATCATGTTGGTGTAGATCGCATCGCCGAAATGATGTTCGGCCAGCGCCTCGGCATTCGTCGCGGCAAACGACTTAGCCCGCGAGCGCACGCGCGCCGTCAGCAGGTCCGGATCGAAACGCACATTGCGGTTCTCGATGATCTCCTTGGTCGGCGTCACGTCGTGGTTCGCGACCACAGCCGTGCGCGCCTTGTCGAACATCACCAGCGCATCACCTGAAGACGCCACAACCAGATCGCACGCAATGATCACGTCGGCCGACGCCGGCGGCGTCTTCCCCGCCTTGATGTCATCCGGGTCGAGCGCGAAGCGCACATGGGATAGCACCGGCCCGCCCTTCTGCGCGAGACCCGTCATGTCCAGCGTCTGCGACGCCTTGCCGTCGACGTGCGCCGCCATGGCGAGCACAGCGGCCACCGTCGTGACACCCGTACCGCCGACGCCGGTAAACAGCACGTTCCACGCCTCATGCCCAAGTTGCGGCAGGGTCGGCCCTGGCAGTCCCGACACGTCGAATGTCGGCGCGCCGCGTTCGGCATCCGACTTGCGATCGCCGCCGACAACCGTGACAAAGGACGGACAGAAGCCCTCGATACAGGAATAGTCCGTGTTGCAGGTCGACTGGTTGATCTGCCGCTTGCGACCGAACTCGGTCTCGACCGGCTCCACCGACAGGCAGTTCGATTTCACCGAACAATCGCCACAGCCTTCGCAGACGGCCTGGTTGATGAAGACGCGCTTGGTCGGCGCTTCCATCTTGCCGCGCTTGATGCGGCGGCGCTTCTCGGTGGCGCAGACCTGATCATAGATCAGAACGGAGACGCCCGGCGTGTTGCGCAGCTCGATCTGCACTTCTTCCAGCTTCTTGCGATCGAAGATGCGTGTGCCTTCGGGCAGGTCGCTGACGCTGGCATAGCGTGTGGTGTCATCCGCAACGATCACGATCGTCTTGACGCCCTCGGCCTCCACCTGCCGCGCGATCTGCGGCACGGTCTGTCCGGATTCCACCTGCTGGCCACCGGTCATCGCCACGGCGTCGTTGTAGAGGATCTTGTATGTGGCGTTGACCCTGCCCGAAATCGCAGCACGGATGGCCAGCGAGCCGGAGTGCGAATAGGTGCCATCGCCGAGGTTCACGAAGACATGGTTCTCCGTCGTGAACGGCATCTGGCCGATCCACGGCGTGCCCTCGCCGCCCATCTGCGTGTGCATGTCGGTGCGGCGTTCCGGCGTGAACGTCGCCATGTAGTGGCAGCCGATCCCCGCCAGCGCGCGCGAGCCTTCGGGCAGCGTGGTGGACGTGTTGTGCGGGCAGCCAGAGCAGAAGTGCGGCTTGCGGGTGTTGATCTGGTTCATGCCGGCGACGGCCTGCTTCGCGCCGTTGACCTTGGCGAAGTATGCATCCGCCTTGGCGCGGTGCGGGCCGTCGGCCAGCCTGCCCACGAGCGCCATCGCGATGTCCGCCGTCGACAGTGAGGCGATATCCGACAGCAGCCGCGCGCCGTCGCGATCCAGCTTGCCCTCGATGATCGGGCGCTCCGCATCCGGCAGGTGGTACAGCACGTCCTTCAGCTGCGGCTCAATGATGGCGCGCTTGTGCTCGATCACCAGCACGCGCTCGAAGCCGCGGCAGAAGTCGCCGATCGCGGTGGGCTCCAGCGGCCACGGCATCGCGACCTTGAAGATCGAGACGCCAAGATCCGCCGCCTGCTCCGGCGACAGGCCCATCGCGCCCAGCGCCTCGTACACATCGCGCGCGGCCTGTCCGGCCACCACGACGGCGAGTTTCTTCTGCCGGCCGACCAGCAGCGGCTTGTCCAGCTTGTTGGCGCGCACGAAGGCCTGCGCCGCAGGAATCTTCAGCTGCCGCAGCCGCGCTTCCTTGCCCAGCGGCGTGTCGCCCATGCGCAGGCCGAGCCCGCCCTCGGGGATGACGAAGTCCGTCGGCCGCATCGTCGCAAAGCGATCCAGCCCGACCTCGACCACAGCCCCGCTATCCATCGTATCCGCGAGGCAGATCATCGAGACCCACAGGCCCGAATAGCGCGACAGCTCCCAGCCGATCATGCCGTAGTCGAGAACTTCCTGGATAGACGCCGGCGCCAGCACCGGCATCTCCGCGTCGATCATCGCGAATTCGGATTGCGAGGCGAGCGTGGAAGACTTGGAGTTCGGGTCATCGCCGCACAGCGCGAGCACGCCGCCCTTGGGGTCAGTGCCCGCCATGTTGGCGTGCTTGAACACGTCGCCGGTGCGGTCGACGCCCGGCGCCTTGCCGTACCAGATGCCGAACACGCCATCGAACTTCGCGCCCGGGAAGATGTGCGTCTGCTGCGAGCCCCAGACCGCCGTCGCGCCG
>CAIKXW010000260.1 GCA_903831485.1 uncultured Alphaproteobacteria bacterium
ACCCTTAGAACCTGCTCCGGATCATGCCGGCGAAGGGACTGGAGAGACGATGACAGACCAGAATCAACCCACGACTCCACCGCCGCCCGGCGCCATCCCGGTGGAAAACCTCCACAACGGCCTGCGCGGACAGTTGCAGAAGGACGAGCACGTGCTCTGGCAGGGCAAGGGCTCGGGCCGTGCGTTCAACGCCTTCAACCCCGCCCTCATCCTGCGGCTGGGCCTGCTCGCCGTCGGCGCCGGCCTGCTCGTCTTCCTCATGCTCGACAACCGCAGCACGACCTACAACTGGGTCGCCTGGGCGCTGCTCGGCCTCCTGCTCGCCCGCGTCGCATGGTTCGTGTGGCGCAGCTCCGCCACGCCCTCGCGCCAGGCCGCCATGCTGACGACCCAGCGCGTCGTCTCGATCGACCTGCTGCGTCCGATCACCAACTGGATGGTCGCCATCGGCGGCGAAGGCCGTGCAGACGGCAAGCATTCCCCGCCCCACCCCATCATCGTCACCGGCACCAAGCAGCGCGGCCACATCCGGCTCAACCGCGCGCCGCAGAACACCCGCGCCTATCCGCCCTTCATCCTTTTCAACGCCGAGCGCCCGCTGGAAGTCGCCGAACTCATCAAGCGCACGCTGAAGATCGAGCAGCCGATCGAGGACAGGACGAAGTGACAGCTTCAGCCGATCTCTGGGCGCGCCACCTCCAGCCGGGCGAAACCATCGTCTGGAGCGCCAGCACGTCCGGCGATCTCCTGCGCGCCACGCGCCGGCGCCGCGTCACAGTCGCGCTGATCTCCGGCACGGCCGCCGCCGTACTCGCCGTCTTCCTCGGTCTGCGCTTCCTCGAGAGCGTCGGCAGCTACGCCACCGCGAACATCGGCGCCTCCATCGTCACGCCCATCTTCGGCGCGTTCTCCCTCGCAATGGCCGTCCTCGCCTACGCCAGCTTCCGCCGCCTCGCCGCAAAGCCGCAAGCAGCGCAGCACTACGCCGCCACCAGCAACCGGCTCCTCGCGCTCGATGCAGCGGGCGACGTGGTGAGCGAAATGCAGGGCGCAGACGTCGACGGCGTCATCGCCGGCGGCCGCCCGCAGACGCCCGACATCTACGTCCTCCGCAAGGACGACCCGAAGGAAGACAACGTCTTCGCCCTCGAACACATCGACCGCCCGCTCGAAGCCAAGGCGATCATCGAGGAGGCGTTTGTGCAGCCTCCGTCAGATGCAACCGAATGATGGATCTCTTCGCCGTCCAGAACCCGCTCACGCTCAAGCTGGCGATCTTCGTCGGCGCATTCCTGCTCGCCGCCTCCAGCTCGCTCGTGCGCCCGTACATCGCCCAGCCGCTGCTCACCAGCATCCAGAACTCACCGGGCGTCATGCACGCTACCGCCGCCGTCACGGCGTTCGCCGGCGGCGGCCTGCTGGTCGCGCACTTCGATTTCTCCTCGATCACCTCAGCCCTCGTCACGCTCACCGCCATCTGGTGGGCGATCGAGGGCCTCGGCCTCCTCGCCATCGGCCACCGGCTGAAGATCGACAGCCCCGCCA
>CAIKXW010000261.1 GCA_903831485.1 uncultured Alphaproteobacteria bacterium
CGGCCAGGCCATTCCTGCTGGCGTACTCATGGTCCAGGTCGTCGACGATCTTGTCTTCTTCGTGGGTTCGCATTTTCGTCCATCACTCGACTTACGAAAACGCAACGCGCATGGAAACCGGTCAGTTCCGACACTCTGACAGCCGGATGTGAAAAGAGCGCCGCCATCGGCAGCGCTCCATCCATGTCGAGGCGGGTATACAGCTTACCCGCGATAATCGCCGTTAGCCCAGTAAGTCCGTCCGGACCGGCGGTCCACGTAGTAGTAGCGGCGCGCATTTCCATCATAGACGAGGGCTTCGCCATTCGGGCCATAACCTGCGCCATCCGGAGTGTTGCGGTCGCTTGAGGCGCCCGCCACGCCACCGGCAATGGCGCCAGTCGCTGCGCCGATGGCTGCGCCCTGTCCAGCGTCGCCCGAGCCTGTGTTGTTGCCGATTACGGCGCCTGCGGCCGCGCCGAGCAGACCGCCCGTGACCGCGCCGCGCTCAGTGTTGCCGGACTGGGTGCACGCCGCGGCTGCAATCAGACCAAGCGCGCTGACAGACGCTATCGCAAACATCTTCATGGGTCGTCTCCTGGGGGCTGAGTCTGTGAGTGTGTTTCTGCGAACGTCTCGTCGACGCTACAGTTCCTTCTTGCGCTGCGGGCTGCGCAGCGCGCCGGCGACACCGCCAGCGATCACCCCGACAATGCTCGTCTGCATGATAAGCGAGAGCGACACCGTCGTTGTCGCCGCCGCCGCCACCAGACCGGCGCCAGCACCCAGCAGCCCGCCAATGGCCATTCCGGCCGCAACTGGCCGCCGGGCGCCGCCATGCTGTGTCGCGCGCGGCAGCATCTCTATGCTTTTCAGCTGGAGCAGCGCCCGCGAGACTCCGCTCAGGTCGCCTTGCTCACCACCAGACATGTTTTCCGCGGTGCTTTCAGCAAGCCGCTGGGCGTCAAGCTTCCAGCTCTCGAGAATACGGAGACGGTCCTTGTACTTCAGGCCCGGATGAATCAGCACCTCATCGGGATTGTCGAAGTGCCGTGTCGGCTGCATGACCATCTGATCGACATGCTTATCCATTGCGCTTCTCCTCGCACACGTTTGTCAGCCAACAACGGCGGCCTCGTATGCGCAGTTCCGGAAAACACGCAGCAGAAAACGTGCGGCCGGAGGGAACCTCCGGCCGCCATCAGAAATCCGAGATGACTTGATGCTCAGCTAGGCCCATCCGTCGGCAGACTCGCATAGGCGATACCGCCATCCACCGCGATGGAATCGCCCACGACATAGTCGCCGGCCTTCGACGCGAGAAAGATCGCCGTTCCAGCCATGTCCTCATCGCGTCCGATGCGCCGCATCGGCGTGCGCTTTGCAACCATGTCTTCATGATCGCGCGCCGCCTTGTTCATCTCCGACGCAAACGGTCCCGGCGCGATCGCCGTGACGATGATATTGTCCTGCACCAGCCGCGCCGCCATCCGCTTGGTCAGGTAAAGCAGGGAGGATTTCGACGCGTGGTAGGAATACGTGTCCCACGGGTTCAGGCGGATGCCGTCGATCGAGCAGATGTTGATCACCTTCGCCGGGCGCTCCGGGCTTGCCGCTTTCTTCAGCGCCGCATGCAGCGCCTGCGTGAGAAAGAAGGGCGACTTCACGTTGAGGTCCATCACCTTGTCCCAGCCATGCTCGGGAAACTCCTCGAACGCCGCGCCCCACGCCGCGCCCGCGTTGTTGACGAGAATGTCGAGCTTGCCCTCGCGCCTGTAGATCTCCTCGGCCAGCATCTTGCCGCCCGCCACCGTGGAGATGTCCTGCGGCAGCGAGATGCACTCCGCATGCCCCAGCGCCGTCAGCTCCGCCGCCGTCGCATCACATGCATCCGCCTTGCGCGCCGAGATGTAGGTCTTGGCGCCACTCTCCACGAAGCCCTGAGCAATCATCTTCCCGATGCCCCGCGAACCGCCGGTAACAAGCGCCAAGCGCCCCTTCAGCGAAAACAGGTTGTCGATCATCATGCGCGCGTCTCCCGATGCGTTTCTTGTTGCCGGGCAGGGTAGCGACGTCAGCGCGAAAGGCCAGAGCCGGAAGCCCGCCCTCGTCCTTCGAGACGATCGCACTGAGAGGGTACCGGCGCGTCTGGCAGCGTACCCGCGATCCCTCAGGATGAGGGCCCTCTCAACATACGCACTCGCACAGAGGCCTCACCCTCAGAGATCGCGGGCACACCTTATCAACGGCGGCAGTCCATCATGGCGATCGCCTCGATGGACGAGGCCGTGCTCAGGATGCCAGGTTACCCCATCAAATGTGCCGCCAGCGCCGCATACGCAGGCAACGACACCTTGTCCAAAACCGAGTTCCCGTTCGCCGCCACCGGATGAGACGCAAGCCGCGCGATCACCAGCTCGGCCTTCGGCGCGATCCAGCACACCTGTCCATGGATGCCACGCGCCGTGAACGCGCCCAGTTCATTGTGCGACACCCACCACTGGTTGCGATAGCTCCAGCCCGTCATCGTCGTGTAGCCGGCCTTCGCAAAATCTTCCTTCCGCGCGCCGCCCGAAATGTCGTCCACCACAGCCGCCGGCGCAACCTGGCGCCCGTTGAACGCACCGCGATTGCGCATCATTTCACCTAAGCGCGCGAGATCGCGCAGCGCGACGTTCATGCCGCCACCGCAAGCCGCCATGCCCGTCGGATCGACGATCAGATACGCATCTTCCTCCGCCCCGATCTTCTGCCAGATCCGGTCCGACACCAGCTGCGCCATCGCCTTTCCGGTGACGCGCTGAACCAGCCACGCCAGCACTTCCGTATTGCAGGTCTTGTAGGCGAACGCCGCGCCATGCTCGCCCTGCTTCTTCAATGTCGTCAGAAATTCGACGATCGAGCGCGGCCCGTCATAGCCCTCCGGCGGCCTGCCATAGCCGGCCGCAATCCCGTAGGTCCGAACCTCAGCGGCGGGATCGGTATACGCCTCCGAATACTTCACCCCCACCGTCATATCCATCACGTGGCGCACGCGCGCGTCGCCAAAGGCCGACGCCTTCAGCTCGGGCAAGTAAGTTGCGACCGGCGCATCCGGATCGATCACGCCTTCATGCGCCAGCATCGTCGCCAGCAATCCGACGAACGACTTCGTCACCGAGAACACGAGGTGCGGCAGCTCCGGCGTCAGCGCGCCGCGATAGGTTTCGTAGACGATCGCGCCACGATGCAGCACCACGATGCCATCGGTGAACATCGCATCGATCGACTGCCCCCATGTCGTCGCCTCGCCCTCCATCGTCGTGAAGGCAATCCCATCGATGTCATCCCGCAGTTTGCGGGGCAGGGCGCTCGGCGGGGCGGCCCCGCGCCTGACATTCACCGTCGCCTTCAGCTCGCGCTGATGGCTGAACGCCCACCGCGTGTTGGGAAACGAGCTACCCGACAGTTCCCCGGCGTCTGCGCTGACGATCTTCTCCCGCCCTGGCGGAAAGCCCTCCATCAGGCCGCGCACCCTGGGGTCGCTGTTCCCGGCATTCCACTTGTTGCTCATCTCATTTTCCCGCGCACCGCCTGGCCCAAGCCTATCCGCAGGCCCGCGAAAAACCAGCGGCCTTGCAGGGGAATGATCCACACAAGTGGGCGACACGTATACCGGCACAGGAGATCCACATGCGCGCGCTGACCCTTCTAGTTCCATCGATTGCTCTCGCCGCCTGCGCGTCCGCGCCGGTCGAAGAGCCGGCCTACAGCCTTCGCCAGTCCGATGGCGCGTTCGAGGTTCGCGCCTATGCCCCAACGATCGTTGCCGAAACCACGGTCGGCGGGGATGCATTCGGGTCCCGCTTCGAGGGTTTTGGCCCGCTGGCGGACTATATCTTCGCGAAGGAGCGCGACGGCGAAAAGATCGCCATGACCGCGCCCGTCACACAGCATGCAACCACGTCCGACGCGTGGACAATCGGCTTCACCATGCCTGCGGGCTATTCGCTCGAAACACTTCCCGCGCCAGCCAGCGGCAAGGTGACGCTGGTCGAACAGCCCGCGCATACGATGGCCGTGCTCAAATTCACTGGCCTCGCGACGCAAGAAGACATGGACGAAGCAAAGCGCGTATTGCTGCAAAAGGTCGCAAGTGCAGGACTCGTAACAAAAGGCGAGCCTGTCTTCGCGTTCTACGACCCGCCCTGGACGTTGCCCTTCATGCGCCGCAACGAAGTCATGATCGAGCTCGCAGTATCAAACTAGATCACACAACTTGAACGCAACGTTGCATTTCCGTTATCAGACATCCGTTCGTCTTCTTCACGCGTATACTCGGAATATAAAAGCGCGGCGCCTAATGCGACCGTGCTGCTCGCCCGCACATCGACACACAGGAACCATCACCATGAAAATGCTTCTCCCCATCGCCGCTTTCGCCCTGATGGGCGTTGCATGCTCCGGCGAAACCGCCCCGGCCACGCCTGCCCCGGCTCCCGTTGCCGAAGCTCCCGCTCCTGAGCCCGCCCCGATGGCCGCCAAGGACATCGTCGACACCGCCGTCGGCGCCGGCCAGTTCACGACCCTGGTTGCCGCAGTTCAAGCGGCCGGCCTCGAGTCCACGCTCCGTGGCGCGGGTCCCTTCACCGTTTTCGCCCCGACCGATGCTGCTTTCGCCGCTCTCCCGGCCGGCACGGTTGAAGACCTGCTGAAGCCCGAGAACAAGGCCAAGCTGACCGCGATCCTCAAATATCACGTGCTGCCGACCGAAGTGATGTCGTCCGCCATCGGCACGACGTCGATGGACGCCGCCACCGTCGAAGGCAAGACCGTCAAGGTCGATGGCAGCACGGCCGGCAAGGTCATGATCAACGACGCCACCGTCGTCACGGCTGACGTCGACGCCTCCAACGGCGTCATCCACGTCATCGACAAGGTCCTCCTCCCGCCGATGTAGTCAGACCCACATCTAGCGTCTGAAGTCCTCCCCCTTCGACGCGGTGACGTTCTCTCCTCCGAGCTGCGTCGAGGCAAGCCGCCCCTTCAGACGGGCGGCTTGTTCTTTTTGTGGGGCGCGCCGAGATTGTCATTCAATCCGCACGCACCGCGTGTCAGCCGCGGATCATCTCACTGTCAGCGGCGTACGGTTCTCCCTCGTCACCCTTAACACGGGCCCCGGGAGCCTGCGCTATCGCCCACATCTTGCGGATCATCGCGTTGTCGGGATTCTTCACGCCGACGCGGCCGTCGCGATAGTGAAACCACCCGCGCTCGATCTCTGGATCACGGCCCGGTACAATCCATGCCGTTAAGCCGGAGCTTTTAATGCGCAACGTTGAGCCGTCGGACAAACCAATTTCAGCGGCGCCGCTTTCGACAACGCGCAATGACGGATCTTTCCTTGCGTAGGTCAACCAGTCATTCAGCGTCAGGCCATTCGCCGGTACATCGTCCTAATCGCCGGCCCAATATGACCGTCGAGTGATGTGCAGATCGTAGCCCATCTGCCCCCCCGACGATGGTGCACCTAGTACCCGCTCAGCCGCGCATAGCGGTCGCGGTGAAAGCTCTCGCCGCCATACAGCCCCTCCAGAACGCGTGCGCGTTTCATGTAGAGTCCGCTGTCATGCACATCGGTCATGCCGATGCCTCCATGCATCTGCACCGTCTCGTTCGAAACCAGGTGCAGCGTCTCCCCCGCACGCGCCTTGGCCAGCGAGGCCAGCTCGGAGATATTGTTCGCGTTTCGATCGAGCGCATCCAAGGCCGCCGCCACGCAGCTCCGCGTCAGCTCCAGCTCCGTGAACATGATCGCCGCACGATGCTGCAGCGCCTGGAACGAGCCGATCAGTTGTCCGAACTGCTTGCGCACTTTCAGATACTCAGCTGTCATCTCGAACGCCGCATCCGCCGCGCCCAGCATCTCCGCCGCAGCGCCAATCCGCGCGCGATCGAGAATCTGCTCCAGCAGCCCGTATCCGCCATCGGCCACGCCCAGCACTGAATCCGCGCCCACCTCGACGCCGGCAAAAGCGACATTCGCTGCTGCATGCGCATCCAGCGTCTTGAGGCTGGTCCGCGTCAGGCCCTTCGCATCGCCCGGCACGAGGAACAGCGTGATCCCCGTCGCGTCGCCCGCATCGCCAGACGTGCGCGCCGCCACGATCAGCAGATCCGCTTCCGCCCCATCGACCACATATCGCTTCTCGCCCGACAGCGTGTAGCCTGCACCGCTCCTCTTCGCGCTCAGCTTCACATGCGCCGGATCATGATGCGGCCGCTCGTCCGCCGCCAGCGCGATGACCGCCTCGCCACCCGCAATTTTCCCGAGCCATGCATCCTTTTGCGACTGCGTCCCGCCCAGCGCCAGCGCCGACGCGCCGATCATCGCTGTCGATAGAAGAGGGGAGGCAGCCAGGGTCCGACCCTGCGCTTCGAGAACCTGCCCAAGCCCGACATACCCAAAGCCCGACCCGCCAAATTCCTCCGGCACGATCACGCCGGTGAAGCCCAGCTCCGCCATCTCTTTCCACGAGCCCGCATCGTACGACTTGCCATCCTTGCGCAGCGCACGCAGTTGGCTCACCGGCAGCTTCTCCGCAGCATACGACCTGGCGCTGTCGCGCAGCATCTGCTGCTCTTCGGTGAGCACGAATGGCATTGATGTCTCCTCGCCCGGTGTGGATCTTGACGCCTGAAGCAGCGCCCGTCCGTCAGTTCTGCGAGTTCGGTCTTAGCGTTCCGCGCACCGCCCAATCAAGAGCGTCCTCGATCCGGTCATTCCCCCAGAACAACTCGCTATCCTCCGTCACGAAGCTCGGCGCGCCGAAGATGCCGTGCCCCGCCGCAACCGCCGTCTCCTCGCGCAACTGCTCCTTCACCGGCTCGGACGTCATTGCGGCCAGCGTTTCGAGCGGATCAAGCCCCGCCCGCCGCGCCGCAGCATGCAGGATCTGCGGATCGGAGATATCGCGGTCGTGCGCGAAGTTCGCCTGGAAAACCGCCTTGACGAAATTCGGCCGCGCCTCCTGCGGCAGCGACAGTGTGATCCGCGCAGCCATCAGCCCGTTCTGCGGAAAGCGTCCGGGCCGCTTGAACGGCAGCCCGTATTTCTCGCACGTCCGCTCCACGTCCCGCCACATGTACGAGCCCTTCACCGGCACCACGTTGAACGGGCTGTCCTTCATTCCCTGCTGTGCATGAAACAGCGGACCCAGCAGGAACGGTCGCCACTCCAGCTCCACGCCCCGCGCCGCCGCCATCTTCCCCACGCGCATCACGGCCGGGTAGGAATAGGTCGAGGCAAATTCGAACCAGAACTGAAGTTTCACGAGACCCTCGCCGCCAGATTCTCGGTCCTAGCAGATTGCGGCGGGAAATGCCGCTCCCATATCCACACGCGGACGGGCGTCTTTCAGGCGGACTGAAGACGCAGACGGACCGCGGACAAGGTACATTCCATGACGATTTCGATGCACAAGGCCAGCGCGCCCGTTTTCCTTCGCATGCTGACCAATCTCGACCAGCTGCTCGTCAAGGCTGAGGAAAACGCGAAGGCGCGCGGCTTCGACCCCAATCTTTTGGTGACCCAGCGTCTCGCTCCCGACATGCGCCCGCTCTCGTCCCAGATCCAACTCGCCAGCGATTCTGCAAAAGGCGCGATGGCCCGCCTGTCCGGCGGCACGCCCCCCGCAATGCCCGACACGGAAACGACGATCGACCATCTCCGCGCCCGCATCGCGGCGACAATCGACTATGTGAAAAGCGTCCCCGCTGAAGCCGTCGACGGCTCCGAAGAACGCGACGTCGTTCTCAAGACGCCAAGCGGCGACATCCCCTTCAAGGGCCTCGCCTTCCTCACGGGCTTTGCACTGCCTAACTTCCTCTTCCACGTCACCACTGCCTACGCGATCCTCCGCCACAGCGGCGTCCCACTCGGCAAGCTGGATTTCCTCGGAAGAGGCTGATCCCTCCGGACCGTTGGGCCTCCGCCCGGCCGTCGCTTCAGAGCAGCGAACACCTCAAGCACGCCCTCATCCTGAGGAGGATGCTGGGCATCCGTCCGGAAGGACGAGGGCGTGCTCCGCTCCGCCCGCTTCAATCGAGACCCCCTCTAGCCACCACTCGTGCAATCCCCGAAGCTCCCCCCCAATCCCGGGGAGCATGCCATGACGTGGCTCGACGCTGCAGCACTTGGTTTCTTCCTGGCCGGCTGGTGGCTGCTGGGATGGCTGATCGATTCATCGCCCTGGCATCGCCACACGCTCTCCGCCGCCATGAAGACGCAGCGCCGTGAGTGGATGCGCCAGATGGCGGCGCGCGAGATCCGTCTCGTCGACGCCAACATCATCACCGGCCTGCAGCAGGCGACATCCTTCTTCGCCTCCACCGCGCTGCTCGCCGTCGGCGCGGGTTTCGGCCTGCTCACCGCCGCCGACACGATCATCGGCGCGTTCGAGCAGAGCGTCGTGCATGTGCAGATCGACCGCTCGACCTTCTATGTGAAAACCGCCGTGCTGATGGGACTCTACGCCTACGCGTTCTTCAAGTTCGGCTGGGCCTATCGCCTGTTCAACTATTCCGCGGTGATGCTCGCCGCGACGCCCGAAGCCGGAAAGCCAGGCGCGGAAGAAGCAGCCCAATCGGTCGCCGAGATGAACATCGCCGCTGCGAGCCAGTTCACACACGGCCTGCGCGCCTTCTTCCTCGCGATCGCGATCCTCGCCTGGTTCATCACCTGGTGGACCTTCCTTATCGCCGCATCCGTCGTGATGTTCGCCCTCGCCAACCGCCAGTTCAACTCCCGCGCCCGCTTCATCGCCGTCGCCGCCAGCAATTCGCTGCTGGGGAAGTGATCCGGGACCGCCGGCCTCTTTCCTCCTCCGGCCGGAGGCCGGGGGAGGTGGATCGCGCGTTCTTCATGCGCGAGACGGAAGGGGCAGCCACCAGACGAATTTGCCGGGCGCGCCTGCGCGTCACCTCCTGCGCCAGGCGCGGAGGAGGAAAGCACCCCGCCAGAACCGGCCGATTCCGGACACACCTTGCAGATATCGATCGGATGCCTTTCGACGCGCTGCACGGATCGATCCCGCGGATTCCAGGCCTGTGCGCGCCCCACTTCGAGACCTGTGAGGTACTGCAGGCATCCATCCCGCATGGAGGGCAGTCGCGATGTTCAACGGCGCGGGATGGATGCAGCCGAGCGTGAAAAGCCTCTGCGTTCACAAGACGCGGGGCGCCTACGGGGACGGGTCCAGAACAGGCCGGCCCGCACGTCGGCAGCTCAATGGCGTCAAGCGTATGAAACAGGGACGCCGTGCGCCCGCTGCCGGACAACACACTGCCGGGGACGCGGGATCCGCGAACCTTCTTCTAGCAGTAGCGCCTCACAGGCGTCGCCAAATCACGCGGGGCATCCCGCGTCCCCGGGCCCTCCACTGAATTGGAGACCCAGAAAGACAGCATCCTGGGCGGCTCACACCGGCCTGAATGCGAACGCATGTCAGACCGCCACCCACCAAAACCTGCGATTGTTTCGGCTCCGACGCTTGAATCCTGCCGCAGGCTGAGGCTCAACTCGAACCGGACGGAACAGGCGGCAACATGGACGGCCATACACTTAACGTGACCGACGCCGCACGCCTGCTGGACCTGCAGCGCGCAGCGCAGCGCAAGGAAGGTCCGCCCACCGCCCGCGTCCGCATCGACCGCCTCTACCAGCTCGAGGACATGGTCCGGAAACGTGCTGATTCGATCGCCGACGCGATTTCGGCCGACTTCGGCAATCGGTCGCGATTCGAGACGGACCTGCTCGAAACCATGGTGCTGGTCTCCGCCATCCGGCACGCGCGCAAGAACGTGAAATGGTGGATGCAGCCGAGTTATCGCGAGGTCGGGTTCAATTTCTGGCCCGGCTCGGCCTGGGTGCGGCCAGAGCCGCTCGGGATCGTCGGCATTGTCTCGCCGTGGAACTATCCGCTGCAACTCGCCCTCTCGCCGCTGGTCGACGCCATCGCCGGCGGCAATCGCGTCATCATCAAACCGTCCGAACAGACGCCGAATTTCTGTGACCTTCTGCACCGCGCAATCAGTGAGACATTCGAGGAAGACGAGATCGCCGTCGTGCTCGGCGGTCCCGAAGTCGCCGCCGAATTCTCGCGCCTGCCGTTCGACCATCTCGTCTTCACCGGCTCCACCGGAATCGGCCGCCGCGTCGCCGCCGCCGCCGCCGAGAACCTCACCCCCACCACGCTCGAACTTGGCGGCAAGTCGCCCGCCATCGTCTGTCCATCAGCCTCGATGAACAAGGCGGTTAAGGCGATCGCCTATGGCAAGTTCATCAACGCCGGACAGACCTGCATCGCGCCCGACTACGTACTCGTGCCGCGCGAGCGCACGATCGAGTTCGCCGAGATGATCATCGGCGAGGCGCGCCGCGCCTATCCCGATCTCGGCCCCGACTATTCGAGCATGATCAACGAACGCGCCTTCGATCGCCTGACAGCCGCCATCATCGAAGCAGAACTCGGCGGCGCGAAAGTACTGCGCCACCCCGCGCCGTCAGACCGCGCGCGCCGCGTCCTGCCGCCCGTCGTCGTCATCGACGCGCCGCAGGAGTCCGTTCTGATGCGCGAGGAAATCTTCGGCCCCGTCCTGCCAGTGATCGGTTACGACTCCCTCGCCGACGCGCTCGACTGGGTGAACTCCCACCCGCACCCCCTCGCGCTGTACGTGTTCGCCGAAGACACGCGCGAACAGTCCCGCGTCCTCGACCGCACGCATTCCGGCGGCGTGACGGTGAATGGCACACTGCTGCACATCGCGCAGGAAGGCCTGCCATTCGGCGGGGTAGGGGCCAGCGGCTGGGGCGCCTATCACGGCAAGCAGGGCTTCGATCAGTTCACGCACCAGCGCGCCGTGTTCAAGACAGGATTCTTCAACTCGGCAACGCTGCTGTCGCCGCCGTACGGCAAGCGCGCAAAAAGCCTGCTGAAATTCCTGATGCGCTGATCAGGTCGGGATCCGGTAAACCGGGCACTCCCGGAGCCGCGAAGGCGTCGCGAAATCCGTCTCTGTCGGCCATGTCAGCTGCGTCGACGCATCGATCAGGTCGAGCGGCTTCTTCCCCACCGCCTCCGCCGCAGCCCATTTTTCCGGCGAGCAAAGCGTGTTGATATTGACCGAGATCACCTCGCCATAAACCTCCTTCCACCCGCCTGCATCCAGGTCGCGGCGCCCCATCTCAAGAAGCACGCTGGCCTCAAGCCCGCGCGCGCTCACCGCAAAGGCAGGCCGCGCCGGCGCCGCTGGGGACGGAGCTGGTGAAGGTGATGGCGACGTGGCCGCAGCAACCGGCGCCGGCGGAGTTTGCAGCGGGGGCGCCGCGCCGCGCAGGATCGCCTGAGGCGGATCGGCTTGCGGCGTCGCCAGCACGGGCGGGCTCATCGAAAGTGCGGGCGCAGGCGTTGTGGCTAGTGGGCGGACAAGATCGGGCGCCGACGCGACTGAATTGTCAGGTTTCGGCGGATCTGCTTCAGCGAGATTGCCCGGCTGGCCGAACAACATCTGCCCGCCATAAGTCAGAACGACGCCGACGAGGCCCCCGAGCATCGTCCCGAACGCGAACATCGCGCCGCGCTTCGACCGGCCGGGCCGAAGCACCTGGAACATCTTGCGCAGCTCGTTCGGAATCTTCCCCGCGCGGGTATAGGCAAATCGGCTTATGTCGCGGTCGATCGGCAATGCAAAGTCGCCGATGAACTCCCACGGTTCGGACGCAGTGACTGCAGGCGAGCCATCCGTGGGCGCCGTCAGCTCGCCGATCAGGCCCATCAGCGCTTCGGCTCTCACGCGTGGCTGCGTGGGCTCGGCGGCCATTGCCTTCAGCGCCCTGCGGCGCGCCACGTCCCAGGCGCCATCGCCCGTGGCGATTGTCATCGACTCGATCGCCGCGAAAAACCGCTCCTTCTGCACGACAGA
>CAIKXW010000262.1 GCA_903831485.1 uncultured Alphaproteobacteria bacterium
CACCACCAGCGTGTTGCCCTCATACCAGCCGATCGAATCCCCGCCCCACTTCGGAATCTCGCGCGGCCCGTGCTTGATCTCGCCGCGCACGCCGATCGGGATCACGCGAACGTCGTGGATCATCTCGGTCAGGATCATCACGTGGCCGGGCACCTGAACGATCTGGTAGGTGTTGTTGTACATCCCGTTGTTCATCACCGGGCCAGCGCCGCCCGTGAAGCTCATGATGCAGCGTTCGGGCAGGGGGCGGATCTCGAAATCGTCGAACGAGTTCGTCCGCGTGTTAGCCCGGATGCCGGCCTCGGTGTAGGGTATGCGCCCGTCCTGCGGATAGGTGATCCAGCTCGACCGGAACTGGCCCTTCACCTGCGCATAACTTGTGCCGGGGTCCATCCAGTAGCGGTTGTAGGCGCGCGATGCGTTTCCATCCGACAGTAGCTCTTTAGAAGACGCCTCATCCAGCTTTGACGCGCCCGCTTCTTCGCGCTCGGCCGCGGAATAGACATTGCGGCGTGTCAGCTGCTCCGCCTCCTTCTCGTTCAGCACAAGCCTGTCGGCGCCCGCCGGCCGCTGCATCGATGTCAGCGATGTGTTGGTCCAGAAGCCGGTGAGATCCGGCGCCCCCCAGCTGGTCTTCGGTGTCTGGAACCCCGGCGCCGTCTGCGCCAACGCCGCAGGGCAGAGCAGGCCCGCGCCCGCCAGCGCCATCATCGCGATCAAGCTTGTCTTCAAGACATGTCCTCCATCTCGCGTGGCGTCGGGGGCTAGTTCTGCTGCGGCGCGTCGCGATTGCTCCGTCCCGACCGCATCAGCGCCGTCAGGTATTTCATCGCACCGCCCAGTTCGGTCTTGTCGAGCGCATTGTCCTTGTCGAGATCGATGCTGGCCCAGTTCGGCCCGATCGCCTTGTCCACTCGTCCGCGCAACTCCGCGCGCTGAACCTTGCCATCGAAATTGGCGTCCAACGCGCCCATCATGCGGTTCGGCATCTCGCGCATCACGACGGTGCCGTCGGCTTCCTTCGCCACCGTCTCGTCGGTCCACTGGTAGTAGAGGGATGTGTAGTGCATCTCCTCCCATGACTGCGGACCCCAGACGATCGTCTCCTTCGGATCGGGATTGGCCGGGTTGCGCACCGAATTGTCGTACCAGTAGGTCGCAACGATCTTGGCGCCCGCAGGGACCTTCACGGGATCAGTGAATGTATACGTCCGCTGCCAGTTGAAATCATAGCGGGGCAGGCTGATCAGCGCCTGCTTGGTGCCGTCGGGCAGGATCATGTCGAGGCTGCCTGCGCGCCCGCGATAGTGCGTGTGCAGGAACACGGAGTGCAGCATCGCCTCCTTCGGGAAGACGGTGTAGCCGACCTCCTTGTGGTTCTCGACGCCCGCCGGAATTTCGATGAAGCTGTTGGCGATCACATAGTGCCGCATGATCTTCGTGGGCTCTTCGCCCTTCGGATAGAAATAGAAGCCGATCTTCGACTTATCGACTGCCTCCTTGCCATAGGGCGTGTAGTGCATCTGGAAGCCCATCGCGCCGCCCGCGGGCAGCTCAATTCCAACGCCTTGCGGCATCGACAGCGATTCACCGCCCACCGCGTATTCGCCGTAGGAAGCCTCCCACAGTTGCGAAGACGCCGGTCCCGTCGCGAGCTGTTTCATGTAGCCGGAGAGGATGTGGTGCGTCGCCTGTCGGTCGCCGGGCAGCAGCGTTGCCGCCTTCACCCAGCGCGCTTCGGTCTGCGGGTTCACCGCCGCGGGGAACTGATAGTCGACCACGCCAGACGCCGGCACGGTGTAGGCCGGCACGTCGAGCACGAGGTCCGGCTTGCCCAGCGGCCAGTCCGGCGCCGTATGCGCCTGCTTCGCCAGCGGATCATCGCCCTCGCCACGCGGCGCGCCCGCCTCGACCCAGTGGACCACCGTGCGGATCTGGTCGGCCGAAAGCCCGCCATCGTGCTCGAACTTGCCGACCGCCGGATCAGGATGCCAGGGCGGCATCGTCTTGGTGCGGATCGCCTCGCGGATCATCGGCGCGAACACCTTCACCTGATTGTAGTCCGACATCGCAAACGGCGCGATGCCGCCGGTCTGGTGACAGACAACGCACTTCTCCTCGAGGATCGGCGCCACGTCCTTCGCGTAGGAAATCTTCGCATGCTGCGCGCGCCTGCCGCGGTCGACGAAGTTGATCGGCGTACCCTTGCCCACAACGTTCGCGGTCGCGACGGCGCGCCCGGCCAGCACGTCGCTCAGCGCTTCCTTCAGATAGCCCTTGGCGCTCGTTGCCGCCGCGCTGCCATCCACCGGACCATGATACAGGATGCGCAGCGTCTTCGGCTCGATCAGGAAGGCCTCGCCCGCATAGGTGACGCCCAGCTGCTCGCCAGCCAGCTGCAACTCGTCATGCAGCACCGGCATCGTCACACCCAGACGCGCTGCTTCCGCCGCCACCTCGCCGCGCGTCTTCGCGCTCGAGTTCAGCATAAGGAACGCCACATCCGGATGCTGCGACTTCAGCCCCTCGAGAATCTTTGCGGCGTGTTGCGATCCCTTGTCGCCCGCCACGCTCGTCACCAGCGCGATGGCCTTCACATCGACCAGCCGCTTCAGGTCCTGCGCAAAGCCCTGATTGTCCGTCAGGCGGAAATTGTCGACGCGCGCCGGCGTCAGGCTTGCCGGGCCGGTGTTGTTCGCCAGCGCAATGCCGCCGCCGGCCACGATCAGCACAAGGGCGGCCACGCCCGACAGCAATGCCTGCGGTTTCATCCCGTCTTCTCCCTGAGCGCTAGTCTGGTGTAATCGCGCTTATCATGGCGAGTATTGAGTGCGCCGTCGCTAAGTCAACGTAGCGACGCAAGCAACGCGAACACAAAGCCGCGCCTTGACGCTGCGTCAGCAAGACCCTTGGCTGTCATCACACTGCGCCGCGCCGGAAGTCTGCCTTTGTTTCGGCCTGTGGGGCTGACTTCAGAACCGCTCAACTGCGGCGTTTGCCATCGGCGAAGTGATCAACGGACGCTTGCATCATCCGGCGCGCCAATCGCAGATGGCGCCTGGCAGCGACCGCAGGGAGCGCCCGTCGATCCACGAGGACGAGCGCAAGGACCGAAGAGCAGGGCGCACAATGAACCGACGCGAACTCATCACCGGCGCGGGCGCCATCGTGCTCACAGCCTGCACCCCGTCAGCAACAACACCCGGCGCCGATCCCTTCGACGGCGCCACGCTGATGAAAGACGTCGAAGACTACGTGAACTTCGGCACGCACCGCACCGGCAGCCCGGGCGATCGCGCCACGTCTGACTGGTTCGCCAGGCATTTCCGCGCCCACGGCTACGCGGTCGAGCAGACCGACGTCACATGCCCCAACGCGGACACCACTGTCGCACGCCTCACCTCCGGCGAGATCGTCCTCAACGGCTTCGCGCAGCCGCCGCTCGCCTTCACGCCAGACACGGGCGTCACAGCCTCCGTCGTGATGTGGAACGCCGCCGCGCCCGAGGCCGTGAAGGATTGCATCGCCTGCGTCTACGTTCCGCGCGAGGGTCCCGTCTCGCCCAGCGCCGCCTATCGCGCAGCCTTCCAGCAGGCGGCCGCAGCCGGCGCAATCGGCATCCTCGGCGTCATCTCCAGCCCCTCGGGCGAACTCGTCGCCATCAACACGCCGCTCGGCATGACGCTCCAACCGCCGGTGCTCCTGATCGGCGAGAATGACAGGGCGACGGTCGACGCCCTCATCTTGTCCACCCAGCCCGCGACCCTCACCATCACCGGCCCCGGCGGCGAGCGCACGGGGGTCAACACCGTCGCGACACGCGGAAAGGAGGGAGACCCTTGGGTCATCATCTCCACGCCCCAGAGCGGCTGGTTCACCTGCGGCGGCGAACGCGGCCCGGGCATCGCCATGCATCGCGCGCTTGCCGCATGGGCGGCGACGCTGACCTTCCCCGTGCGCTGGCTCTTCATCGCCACGTCAGGCCACGAATGGGTCGATGCAGGCGCCGAGATCTTCCACCACACCCAGGCGCCCGGCCCAAATGAGACCGTCCTCTGGTACCACCTCGGCGCCAGCTTCGGCGCACGCGCCTACGAGGAAACGGCCGAAGGTCTCGTGCCCCTCGACACGCCCAACCTCACGCGCACGCTGATGGCGACGAAGGATCTCATTCCGCTATGCGAGGCCGCCTTCGCCGGACAGGTCGTGATCGAGAAGCCGCTTGCCGCCGATCCCAGGACCGCGCTCGGCGAATACCGTCTCGTGCTCGCGGAGAGCTACAAATCAGGCGCCGGCTTCTGGGGCGGCAACGCCCACTTCCACACGCCAATCGACGACGCCACAACCACAACGCCGGAGATCATGGCGCCGATTGCGAAAGCGATTGCGCAGGTGGTCGAGCAGAAGCTCAAGGCGATGGCGTAGGGCGCGCGATGCGCTAACCCCCACACCGCGCCCACGAATACGCAAACGGGCGCGAGCCATCGAGCTTTGAGATCTCCGCCGTCAGGCCATCTTCCACAAGCCTATACGTGATGCGCTGCGGATAGTCGTGATCGCCATTCTCGAACGTCACCTGGTTCGGCCCCACCAGCGCGAGCGGATCAGGCGCCTTCTCAAGGAACTGCACAGGACGCTGGCCCTCGGGCGACGCCGTATAGACAGCGCGCGTTGCGCGCTGGTCGATGCGCGACTGCTCCCAAGAGGCGAGGGCGCCGTCGCGCGTCGTCGTCGCGTAGCCAAACATGATCCCGCCCTCGGGGTAGGACCACACTTCCTTGTTCACGCCATCGGGTGACTGCCAGCAGCCGATCATGAAGCCGAACCTGCCGGGGTCCTGCTTCGGATTGCTCGCGCACGCGGCAAGCGCGACGCAAAGGGCGGCGGCGGAAAACAGCTTCAGCGACATGTCAGCTCCCGGTGCGGTTCGTCCGCCAGACTTATCCCACCCAGCGGGCGGGACAAGGCCGTGGCGTCAGCGCGGCGGCGTCGGGTCGACTACGGACGATGCGCGCCATCGCGGGTCTCTGCCGGGGCAGGGGCCGCAACAGGAACCGACGCATAGCCCGGACCTGCCGGTTCCGCCTGAGCGATCATCCGCTCGGAGATTTCCTGGTCACGCAACGCCTCGATCCGCGCCATCTCGGCCTTGAACGCATCGAGCTGCTCGCCCGCGAGCTTACGGCCCGTCGGCAGTTTCAGGCTCATGGCGTTGACCGGCTTGTTGTTGATGTAAACCTCGTAGTGCAGGTGAGGGCCGGTGGAGCGTCCGGTCGTCCCGACATAGCCGATCACCTGGCCCTGCTTCACATGGCTGCCGCGCCTAAGGCCCTTCGCATAGCGGCTCATGTGCGCATAGGCAGTGGTGTAGCCGTTGGCGTGTTCGATCTTCGCGTAGTTGCCGAACGAGCCGTTTGCGCCATAGCTTTTGATCACGCCATTTCCGGCGGCGTAGATCGGCGTGCCCGTCGGCGCCGCGAAGTCCGTGCCCTTGTGCAGCTTGGTGTAGCCGAGGATCGGATGCTTGCGGTTGCCGAAGCCGGATGACAGACGCGCGCCGTTGATCGGCGTCTTCATCAGGAACTTCTTGGCGCTCTGTCCGGTCGCGTCGAAGTAATCGACATTGCCATCGTCGCTTGGCGTGTAGCGGTAGAACGTCTTGCTCAACGCCGCGCCGTCGAACTCCGCCATCAACACGACGCCCGTCTTCACGTCCGCGCCACGCTCGTCCTGGAAGCTTTCGTACAGCATGCCGAAGCGATCGCCCGGATGCACTTCGCGCTGGAAGTCGATGTCGTATCCGAAGATGTCCGCGAAATCGACAACCTGCTGATCGTGCGCGCCAAGACCGAGTGCGGTCTGGTAGATAGACTGATCAACGTCGGCGGCGACATAGCTGATGCCCGGCGTCAGGCGCGTGTCGAGCTTGTGCGTCGTCCATGTGCCATCAGCAGCGCGAGAGACAAGCACTTGAGTCTCAGCCGCCGGACGCAGTGAAACACCCCCGAGCCGCACGACGCCATCCGCGCCGGTCTCGATCCACGCCGTCACATCGTCGCCGGGCTGCATGCTGCGCAGGTCAAGCATCTGGCTCGCCGCGTACACGGCGGCGTTCGCCTCTTCACGCGGCGCGCCGATACGATCGAGCACGGATGAAAGCGTCTCGTTCCGCAAAACGGACACACGCTTCATCTCACTTGCGAGGTCCACACTCTCACGAGCACTTGTAATGGAAGCCATCAGTTCGCGCGGGTCAGGGCCAGTATCGGTTGCCGCTTCCGCTTCAACGGCGCGCGTCGATGCGCCTGCCGCCACCAGTCCAGCCCCTATAAGCACAGCCGCAGCCGCACCCACCCCCCAATCAAACAGTACGTTTTTCATGGGTGCTCCGAGAAGTTCCTTGCGGAACGGATTGTCCGGCCAGCCGCTACCCCTCGTTGTGCTGTGCGAGCGGCGACCGAAGAAGCAGATAAAAACGTTCAGGTGCTATAGCACAAGGACCAATGCAGATTTTACCCCGCAATGACTGAAGAAAAGCTTTCACAACCTCCCCAAAGCGCAGCGATTGGTCGCAGAATCGGCCTCTTTCTCGCCGCATTGGGGATTCTCGGGCTCGCGCTCTGGTTGTTGCGTCAACCTATTGCCGAAATGATTGCGCGTAATGTTTGCGGGGGTCAGAGCCTTGTCTGCGAGCTTTCGATCACGCGCCTCGATCTCGGCGGTGTTACGTTAACCGACATCGACGCCCGCGCTCCCGGCGCATCTGACGCGGCTGTGGCTGCACGCGAAATCGTGATCGACTTCGCGTGGACCAGCCCGTTCTCGCTGCGCCCGACAGCCGTCTCGGGCGATCAATTGACAGTCCGCCTCGACCTCACGGGCAAGCGCTCGCCACTCGGCGACCTCGAGACCGCGATCACGAATTTCACGAAACCAAGCGATGCTCTTCCGCGGCCTCTGCCGCGTCTCGCCTTCACGCGTTTCACGCTGATCGGCGACACGCTGTCAGGACCCGTGATCGCAAACGGCACGGTCACTGCCGCCGACGACAACGCCTTCGTCGTCGACATCGCAGCAACGCCAACATCGCTAGGCGTCGCGGGCGGCACGATGGAACTCTCCGCCGCGAGTCTGCGCGCAACCGTGGCCGGCGAGGAAATCTCCGCCGCGCTCAAGATCGACCTCGCAAACTTCATTGCGCAGGGCGTGCGTCTCGCCGACGTGCAGGTTGATGCGACGCTGCAACAGTCTGCGGGCGTGCTGAAGGGCGATGGCACGGCTCAGCTCGGCGCGGTCTCCACCGAAACGACCAGCCTCTCGGCGACCGAGGCAAAGGCGACCATTGAGTCCGACGCGATTGGCGGCGAGTTCTCGCTCGGCGAATGGCTGTCCAGCGTGCGCCGTCTGCAGGTCAACGCCACGACAGGCGAGGGCGCGCTGTCCGACGTCACCTGGAAGAAGGCCACGCTCGCCGCCTTCATCATGCCGTCCGCAAGCGGCTCCGGCGGCGACCTCTCGCTCATCACCGAAGGCCTCGCCACACCGCAAGCTATCGCAGGCCGCATCGACGTCACTGGCAAGATGCAGGTCGAAGGCGACACCCTCACCGTGTCCGATGGCGCCGCGACCATCTCGTCTGCCCTCCTCCGGTCGCAGCAGCGTGCGGTGATCTCCGATCTCGCCGCAGCCTCACTCGAATCCGTCCTGCCATCCTTCGCCGACGCGCTGCGCACCGCCGTCGATCGCGCCGGGCAGTCATTCAGCGTCTCCACCCCCTGGTCGGCAAGCGCCACATCGAAGGGCGTAAGCGTCTCCCTTAACTCCGGCGCCATGCTGAAGGCCGCAAGCGGCCTCGCACTCACCGCGTCGTCAACGACGAACACCCCGGTCGGCACGTTCAACACGACAGACGGCGCATGGACGGCCGCAGGCAACCTTGCGCTTCAGGGCGGAGGTGCTCCGCCCATCACCATCAACCTCGCCAAAGCTGAAGGCACGCTCGAGCGCATCGCTCTGTCGGGCGCTGCAACTCTCCGCTCCTGGCAAGTCGGTGCAGACAGCATGTCGGCAGAATTCGTCGGCCTCGACTTGTCCTCGGACGCAAAGGCAGGCGCCGCCGCAGGCCAGCTCTCCATTCGCCTCGACGGCGCGCTCGCCGGCGGCGTCTGGAAAGGCGTGCGCGCCAGCGGCTCGGTCGTCTCGCGCTGGGATTTCGGCGACTTCACGGCTGACGCCCCAAATGGCGCCGTCATCGAATGGCAGTCCGCCGCCTATGGCGACACGAAATTCGGCGCCGCCGCGCTTCGCTACACGCCCATCGGCCGTCTCGTCGAGCGCTCCGGCGACGACCTCGTCGGCCGGGGCAAGCTCGCCGCCGTCCGCATGCCCGTCACCGGCGCTGGCTACGCCGCCGACATCGCGCTCGGCCCCGCCGCCATCGGCTGGCGCACGGCCGGCGGCTTCCGCGCCAATTTCGACATGGAGCCCCTGACGGTCGGCCTCAAGTTGGATGAGCGTCAGGTCCCGATCCGCTTCGAAGACATCAAGGGCGCGCTCGATCTCACGCGCGGCTGGAAAGTCGCCGGCGGCTTCGATGGCGGCTCGGTGAAAGCCGATGAGGCGAACGTCGAGGACCTCAGCGGAAGGTTCGATCTGTCAGGGCAGGGCGACAGCCTCAACGGCGCGCTAACCGGCGTCGCCATGCGCATCTTCGATTCGAACCCCGCAGCAACGCAGCGCTTCTCCGAAGCCAGCTTCCGCGCCGAAGGCTTTCTGAAGGACAGTGCGCTCACCTTCACCGGCGCCTTCAATATGGCGAAGTCCGGCATGCAGGTCGCGCAGGTCAAGGGGCGCCACGATCTCGACACAGGCGCAGGCGGTCTCACCTTTGAGCCGATCCCGCTTATCTTCCGTCCCCGCCAGTTCCAGCCGGAAGATCTCTCTCCGCTTCTCATCGGTCCCGCCAACGTAACCGGACGCCTTGATATCGGCGGCGCCGCGACGTGGAACGCAGACGGCTTCAAGGCCTCCGGCGTGCTCGACCTGAAGAAGCTCGGCTTTGCTCTCGCATCGGCCGGCGTGTTCGAGGGCGTCTCGGGGCGCATCGAAGTCTCCGACCTCTTCAATCTGCGATCTGCGCCGGGCCAGCGCATCAGCATCGACAAGGTCACGCTCGGCCTTCCTATCGAAAAAGGCACGATCGACTTCCAGCTCGTCGGTTTCGACGCAATCCAGCTCGAAGGCGCCGAATGGCCCTTCGTCGGCGGCTTCATCCGCGTTGATCCCGATCTCTTCGCTTTCTCCAGCAGCGCCGAGAACCGCATCGTCGCGCGCGCCGTGAACTGGGACCTCGCTGTCCTCGCCGACCAGTTCAAGCTGCCCGACCTCAAGCTCGCCGGCGTCGTCGGCGGCGAGTTCCCCGTCGTATTCACGACCGGTTCAGCCGAGATCGACAATGCTGTGCTCAAGTCAGTCAGACCGGGCGTTATCCAGTATTCAGGATCGCCGGGCGAGGCTGCAGCGCAAGCGGATGACAACTCGAAAATGCTGTTCGATGCGCTGAAGGATTTTCGCTACGAGGTGCTGGAAGTGGGACTCGATGGAAACCTGACCGGGCAGATGCTGCTGAAGCTGAGCGTTCTCGGCCGCAATCCTGACGTTATGGGCGGACAGCCATTCCAGTTGAACATCGGCATCGACAGCGCGTTGGTACCCTTGCTGACCTCGACCTTCCAGAAGCCGGACATCAGGACCGCAATCGACCAGGCGCAGGAACAAAGAGAGCGGGGGGCGCAGCAGTGACAGCCCGATTGACGCAGACCCGCGAAGAGGCAAGGCTTGCAACTCAGGCCGTCTTGGGGGCCCAACCAACGGAGCAGGCGATGCCTGAAGCATCTACGAGACCCCCGGCAGCGAGACTAACGCTCGCCACGGGGGTCGCGCTCATGCTTGCAGCCGGCGCCGCCGCCTGTACGCCAACGGTACGCATTGAGGCGTCTGACAAGCCGATCACCATAAACCTCAATGTGAAGATCGACCAGGAGATCCGCTATCGTCTCGACAAGGATCTTGAGGACACGATCGCCGCCAATCCCGATCTGTTCTGAGGCAGGAAAAAGGAGCCTGTCATGAGCATGTTCAAGAAATTCATTACCTGGATCGTCGCGATGTTTGCGGCCGCCACGCTGATGGTGGCTTACGCCGCCGACCCGGTCATCGAGCA
>CAIKXW010000263.1 GCA_903831485.1 uncultured Alphaproteobacteria bacterium
AGGGCCGAGACGGTCGAATACCTGATCAAGGACTTCGTGAACCGCTTGTCTGGGTCCGGCGCCGTGACCGGCTCCTACGAACAGACGCATCGCCTTCTGCTTCAGTTCCTCCCGCGCGAGAAGGTCGACTCGCTGATGGAAGAGCTGCGCGGCCCTGCCGGCCGCACGATGTGGGACAAGCTTGCCAATGTGAACGAGCAGGTGCTCGCGAACTACCTGAAGAACGAGTACCCACAGACCGTTTCGGTCATCCTGTCGAAGATCAAGACCGAGCACTCGGCGCGCGTCCTTACCGCCCTGCCCCCGGAATTCGCGCTGGAAGTCATCCAGCGGATGCTGCGCATGGAGCCGGTGCAGCGCGATATCCTGGAGAAGATCGAATCCACGCTGCGCAACGAGTTCATGACCAACCTGGCGCGCACGTCGAAGCGCGACAGCCATGAACAGATGGCGTCGATCTTCAACAATTTCGACCGCCAGACCGAAGGGCGGTTCATGTCGCTGCTCGAGGACAAGAACAAGGACGCGGCCGACAAGATCCGCTCGCTGATGTTCGTGTTCGAGGATCTCTCGAAGCTCGATCCGGGCGGCGTGCAGACGCTGCTGCGCAACATCGACAAGAACAAGCTCGGCCTCGCGCTCAAGGGCGCCAATGACGAGATGCGCAACCTGTTCATGTCGAACATGTCGGAACGCGCAGCCAAGCTGATGCGCGACGAGATGGCGGCGATGGGCCCGGTCAAGCTCAAGGACGTCGAAGGCGCGCAGCAGGAAATGGTTGTCGTCGCCAAGGCGCTGGCCGACCGCGGCGAGATCATGCTCGCCGAGAGCGGCGGCCAGGACGAGTTGATTTATTGATGACCCAAACCTCCCCCTTCCTTTTCGCCACCGAATTCAGCGCCGACGGTGAGGTGATGTCCGGGCCGGACCGCAAGTATTTCTCGCGCGACGAAGCCGACCAGCTGGCCGCGAAGGCGCGCGCCGAGGGCGAGGCGCGTGCGAAGCAGGCGACAGAAGCAAAAGCCTTTGCCTCCGTCGATCGCATTGTCGTGACGCTGGCGCCGGTCGCCGCCCAGCTTTCGGCCGTCGCGGAACAGCTTCGCGCGGAAGCTGCCGAACTCGCCATGATCGCCGCCAAGCGCATCGCCGGCGCGGCGCTCGACCGACAGGGCGAGGAAATGGCCGCGGCCGCCATCGAGGACGTTCTCCGCCAGCTCAAGCTGAACCCGGCAATTACCGTCGCCATCACGCCGGACTCGATCCCCGCGGTCGAGCGACGCCTCGAGCAGCTGCGCGCCAAAGGCGTTGGCGGCAGCGTCTCGTTCGCGCCTGATCCAAAAGCCAAGCCCGGCGACTGGCGTGTCGAATGGGCCGACGGCGCAACCGGATTCAGCCGCGACTCCGTCGAAGCGGCCATCGACGCCATCATCTCTTCCCGCCTGCAGGACCCTGTGGCCCCGCAGCTCGACCTGTTTGCCGCCGCGTAGGACATCATGAGCACCAATGACCTGAACTTGCCTGATCTAGCCAAAAGCGGGGGCGTCGCCACCCCACGCAAGGCCAGCACGCAGTCTGCAGATGCACTCGATGCACGCGACAAGATCGCGGCGGACCTCAAGCCTGTCTTCGACGTGCCGGTCTCGGTCCAGGCCGTCATCGGCCGTACGACGATCGAGGTCTCGAAGCTTCTCGAACTCACCGAGGGCTCGGTCCTGGAACTCGATCGCCGCGTCGGCGAAGCCATCGACATTTATGTGAACTCCCGCCTGGTCGCCCGCGGGGAAGTGGTCGTCGTCGACGACCGGCTGGGCGTGACCATGACGGAAATCATCAAGAACTCGGACTCCTAGAGGAAAACCCATGCGTGTCCTGATTATCGGAAATCTCGCGGGACAACTTTCCGCCGCCACCAAGATCGCCTTCGACAAAGGCGCCAAGGTCCTGCACGCGCATGATGCCGCGACAGCGATGGAGCTGCTGCGCACGGGCCGCGGCGCCGACATCGTCATGATCGACGTCCATGAGGACATCAGGTCACTCGTCAACGCGATGAAGCAGGAGCGCATCGTCGCCCCCGTCGTCGCCTGCGGCATCGGCGCAAGCCCCGACACGGCCGCCAACGCCATCCGCGCCGGCGCGCGCGAGTTCATCCCGCTGCCGCCCGATCCGGAACTGATCGCGGCGGTTCTCGCAGCCGTCGCCGACGATGATCGTCCGCTTATCGCTCAGGACACGGCGATGATCGAGATCAAGCAGCTGGCCGACCAGATTGCGCCGTCGGATGCATCCGTGCTGATCACAGGCGAGAGCGGCGTCGGCAAGGAAGTCATGGCGCGCTACCTGCACAAGCGTTCGCGCCGTTCGGAAAAGCCGTTCATCTCCGTCAACTGCGCCGCCATTCCGGAGAACCTGCTCGAGAGCGAGCTGTTCGGCCACGAGAAGGGCGCGTTCACCGGCGCCGTGGCGCGTCGCATCGGCAAGTTCGAGGAGGCTGACGGCGGCACGCTGCTGCTCGACGAGATATCGGAAATGGATATCCGGCTTCAAGCCAAGCTGCTGCGCGCCATCCAGGAGCGCGAGATCGACCGTGTCGGCGGATCGAAGCCGGTGCCGGTCAACATCCGCATCATCGCGACGTCGAACCGCATCCTGCAGGAAGCCGTGATCCGCGGCGAGTTCCGGAAGGATCTGCTCTACCGGCTCAACGTGATGAACCTTCACATCCCGCCGCTGCGCGAGCGGCCGAACGACCTGTCCGCCCTCGCTGACTATTTCGTCGAGAAGTATGCGACCGCCAACGGTTTCGTCCGAACGCTGTCGGATGCAGCGCGGGAGCGGATCCATTGCGCGTCCTGGCTCGGCAATGTTCGCGAGCTCGAGAACGCCATGCATCGCGCAGTGATCCTGGCGCGCACGAGCGAAATTTCTGTCGACGACCTGCGTACGCCGGATGGCCGCCCTGTTCAGGGCAATGCGCTGGACGCAACGGCGGAGCGCGCGGTGAACGCCGCCGAGATCGCCATTCGCGAAGCGACCATCCGCGTCGGCCAGACGGTCGCCGAAGTCGAGCAGGACCTGATCCTGCAGACGCTCGACCACTGCCTCGGCAATCGCACGCACGCCGCCAACATTCTCGGCATTTCGATCCGCACGCTGCGCAACAAGCTGCGCGCATATCAGGACGCGGGCATTGAGGTCGCAGCGCCCGGCGAAGTCCGGGCGGCTGGCTGATCAACATGGCTCAGGCTGCGACCCTCAGTAACGAACCTTTTGACCTGAACGCTTTCACCAAGCTGTTCGCGCGCGGCGAGTATGCGCTCGGCCTTGGCGTGATGGCGCTGGTGATGATGCTCATCATCCCCATCCCGCCATTCCTGCTGGACTTCTTGCTGGCGATTTCGATCACACTGTCGGTCCTCATCCTGATGACGGCGCTGCTGATCAAGAAGCCGCTTGAGTTCTCGGCCTTCCCGACCGTGCTGTTGCTGGCGACGCTGCTGCGGCTGGCTCTCAACATTGCGACCACCCGTCTTATCCTCGCCCATGGCCATGAGGGCCCCGAGGCGGCCGGCAGCATCATCCAGGTCTTCGGCGGCTTCGTGATGGGCGGCAATTTCGTGATCGGCGTGGTGGTGTTCATCATCCTGATCATCGTGAACTTCATCGTCGTGACCAAAGGTTCAGGCCGGATCGCGGAAGTCGCGGCGCGGTTCACGCTGGACGCAATGCCCGGCAAGCAGATGGCGATCGATGCGGACCTCTCGGCCGGCATGATCAACGAGGACGAGGCGCGCAAGCGCCGCAAGGAACTCGAGGGCGAGAGCAATTTCTTCGGTGCGATGGACGGCGCCTCGAAATTCGTTCGCGGCGATGCGATGGCCGGCATCCTGATCACCTTCATCAACATCATCGGCGGCATGATCATCGGCGTTGCCCAGGAAGGCATCTCCTTCGAGCAGGCCGCCAATTCCTACACCCTCCTGACCGTTGGCGACGGCATCGTCTCGCAGATCCCTGCCCTGATCGTCTCGATCGCAGCCGGCATGCTCGTCTCCAAGGCGGGCGTCGAGGGCGCGGCCGACAAGGCGATCGGCGTCCAGCTGTTCACCAACCCGCAGGGTCTCGCCATGGCTGCGTTGATGGCAGCCTTTGCCGGACTTCTGCCCGGCATGCCAATCATCCCGTTCTTCGCCCTCGCCGGCGCGGCGGGCTATGGCGCCTACCGCGGCTTCCAGAAGCAGCGCGAACAGGAAGCGACGGAGGTTGCTGAAACGGTTGCGGCGCAGCGCGCCAAACCCATTCAAGAACCGCCTATCCAGGATTCGCTGGCTGTCGATGAAATCAAGATCGAGCTGGGCTTCGGCCTGCTTGGCTTCATCAACGAGACGTCAGGTAGGAAGCTCACCGACCAGGTCAAGGCTGTCCGCCGGCAGGTGGCGTCGGAGTTTGGCTTTGTCGTGCCGCAGGTTCGCATCATCGACAATCTGGAGCTGGGTTCGGAAGACTATCGCATTCTCATCAAGGAAGTCGTCGCCGGTCGCGGCAAGCTGCGCCCGCAATTCCATCTGGCGATGGATGCATCGGGAAGCGCGCCGCCGATCCAGGGCGAGCGGATCAACGAGCCGGTGTTTGGCCTGCCCGCGGTGTGGATCGACGACTCAATGAAGGAGAATGCGACGCTGCAGGGATATACTGTGGTGGATGCTGCGACCGTGCTGACCACGCACTTCACCGAGCTGGTGAAGGAGAACATGGCGGAGCTGTTGTCGTTCGGGTCGGTGAAGCAGCTGATCGAGGACCTGCCGAAGCCGCAATCCTCGCTGATCAACGACATCACGCCGCAGCAGATCACGGTGTCGGGCATCCAGCGTATCCTGCAGAATCTTCTGCGCGAACGCATTTCCATCCGCGACTTCGGGACAATCCTCGAAGCGATTGCGGAGGCCACATCGGCGTCCACCGACCTTCTCTCGGTCACCGAGCATGTGCGCACGAGGCTCTCGCGCCAGCTGTGCAATGCCCATCTTGATGCGTCGGGCGCCTTGCCGATCGTGGCGCTGTCGCCGAACTGGGAGCAGGCCTTTGCAGAGTCCCTCGTCGGCGTCGGCGCGGACCGGCAGCTGGCGCTGGAACCGTCGCGCCTGCACCAGTTCGTCGCCGACCTGCGCAATGCCTTCGAGCGCGCGAGCCAGACGGGCGACTCGCCTGTCCTGCTCACCTCAGCCGGCGTGCGGCCGTATGTGCGGTCTCTGGTGGAGCGGTTCAGGCCGCAG
>CAIKXW010000264.1 GCA_903831485.1 uncultured Alphaproteobacteria bacterium
CACCGAGCCGGTGCGGCCGAGATGGTGGAAAAAGGCGTTCACTTTGGCCGCGGGCATGGGCGCGCGACCGGGGCCGCGGCTTTCCGGCTTGGACATCTTGACCTCGTTTGGACAGGAAAAAGCCCGCCTCGGCGGGACCGGGCGGGCTTGGGTCGGGGCGGGCATGAAGGCCGCCACGATAGGCTTTTTCTTAGCAGAAACCTGCTGAACCTGTCAAATTTTGTTCGGGCTTTCAAAGGTGCTGGCGGTGCTTGCATTTTTAGCGACTTATACCAGGTCGCCTAGACATTGACACACGCCCAATGCCGGGTTCCGATTGATCGGATGCGGTCTGGATCGTTGACCAGGAAGCGCCAGGCGCTTTGGCAGGCGTCCAGGATATCCTCGTATTTATCCCAGACGAGGGCGCACAGCTTGTTCTGTCGAAGATAGGCCCAGACGTTTTCCATCGGGTTCAGCTCTGGCGAATAGGGCGGCAAGGACAGCAGGGTGATGTTGTCGGGGACCTGCAACTTCCTTCCGCGCTGATGCCAGCCGGCGCCGTCGCAGACCAGCACAGCGTGAGCGCCCGGCGCGACCTCGCGGCTGATCTCTTTGAGATGTCCGTTCATGGCCTCGGTGTTGGCGCAGGGCATGATCATGGCGGCGCCGACGGCGCGGTCGGGGCAGATGGCGCCGAAGATGTAGGTGGAGACATGCCGGTTGTCGCGCACCATCAGGGGGCGGGAGCCGACCGGCGCCCAGATGTAGGTGTGGCCGCCTTTCTGACCCACGCGGGCTTCGTCCTGGAACCAGATTTCTATCGGGCCGACGAGGGCGGTCCCGGTGAGCGCGGCTTTGACCAGGCCTGCGAAGTTTTTTTAAAATCCGTCTCGGCTTGCGGGTCCTTCTTGGGATGATACGGGCGTGGCTGAAGACGGGTCAGGCCCAGCTCGTGCAGCCACCGGGCGACAGTGTGCCCGTGCACCTTCACCCCGAACCGCCGCTCCACCGCGGCCTGAAGGTCCACACATCGCCAGCGAACCACACCGTCGATCTCGGGATCGGGGCCCGCGAGCACGATCCTGAGCAATTCCGCCCTCTGCAAACCGCTCAAAGCCGGCGGCCGGCCCGGCGCGTGACGCGACTTCAAACCCTCCACGCCCAGGGCGTTGTAGCGGTGAACCCAGTCGCGCAAGGTCTGGCGATCCATGCCGTTCAATTCCGCCGCTTCCGTGCGCGGGCGGCCTTCCAAAACCAGCGCCAGCGCCAACATCCGGCGAACCTGCGCTCCGTCAGAACATCGCCCGCTCAGAGCGCGAAGCTCGCCGCTCGTGTAGTCCGTTCGCGTAATTCCAAGCGGCGCACTCATCCGAGGCCTCCTCAATCCGAATCAGCCCATCGAATCGAAGTTCAGTCCCGTTGAAAAGCCCCCAAGAGTCACACAAAGCGCGACCTGGTATTACAAGCGCTGCCGCCCGCCGGCGCCTATGAAGGCGCCTACTTGATGCTCACCTGGTAGGCGAGCTTGTCGCCATCCGTGACGGTGAGCTGGGTGAAGCCCAGCAGCTTCAGCAGGTCGAAGAAGTTGGCATCCTCGGCGACCGTACGCTCCTGGAAGAACGGCGACAGGCGCGACATGGTCGTCATGTTCGCGAGGATCGCCCGGATGCGGAAGACCGAGCTCATCTCGCCGGGCTGGAGGCCGACGATGATCAGCTTCTCGGCCTTCTCGCCCTTGACGAAGACCGCGTAGGGGACACGGTAGGCCGACTGGATCGTGCCCTGCGACACCACGGTGACGAACTGGACGCGCTGCGCGCGCTCGGCGCCGGCGATCGTCTGCATCGGCGACGTGTAGCTCTCCGTCGTCGTCGGCTTGGGATAATAGTAGCCGACATACTTGTCTTCGGCGGCCGGCGCCGGCGCTGACGCGGCGGCTGGCGCCGGCTTCGCGGTCTGCGCCAGCGCGGGCACGGCCGCGAACGCGATGGCGGCGACGAAACAAGCGGCAAGGGTCTTGGACATTCTCAG
>CAIKXW010000265.1 GCA_903831485.1 uncultured Alphaproteobacteria bacterium
GCGCCTCGATCGACAATATCGATGCGGCCGTGGTGCACATGCTGGCCGAACGCTTCAAGGCGACCAAGGCCGTGGGCGAACTAAAGGCGGCGCACGCCATGCCGCCGGCCGACAAGGCCCGCGAAGCCGAGCAGATAGCCCGCCTGCGCCAGCTGGCCCACGACGCCGATCTCGACCCCGATTTCGCCGAAAAATTCCTCGCCTTCATCGTGACGGAAGTGATCCGCCACCATGAGAAACTGCAGGGGAAGGGCTGACGCCCGACCCGCCATCATCAACCCACTCGAACAACAAAGAAGAGAGTAGAGAATGTCCCTGAAAATACGTCTCGCGCGCGGCGGCTCCAAGCACCGCCCGTACTACAACGTCGTGATCGCCGACTCGCGCTTTGCCCGCGATGGCCGCTTCATCGAGAAGATCGGCTCGTACAACCCGCTCCTCGGCAAGGCCGATGAGAAGCGCATCCAGATCGACCTCGAGAAGGCCAAGGCCTGGCTCGCCAAAGGCGCGCAGCCGACCGACCGCGTCGCGCGCTTCCTCGGCAACGCCGGCCTCGTGAAATGGGAACACGGCAACAACCCGCAGGCTGCTGTCCCCGGCGAGAAAGCCGCCGAACGCGCCAAGGAACGCGCCGGGCGCGAGGAAGCCCGCCGCGCCGCCGCTGAGGAAGCCAAGAACGCGCCGGCCGAAGAAGCCGCCGCGGAGTAATCCGCGTGGCGGTGACGGTTCGCGAGGCGGCGCCGGGGGACGAGGATTTCATCCTCGCCCTCAACGCTGCGTGCGTTCCGGCCGTCGGAGACATGCCGCGCGAGAAATACCGCCAGTATGCTGGCTGGGCCTATCGTGTGCTGATCGCAGAAGCCGGCGGCGAACCCGCCGGCTTCATGATTCTTCTGCGCCCCGGATCTGCCTATCCGAGTGACAATTACGGCTGGTTCGAAACGGCGTTCGACCGCCATCTCTACGTCGACCGCATCGCCGTCACCGAGGCGTCGCGCGGAACCGGCGCGGGCAGGGCGCTGTACGAGGCGGCGATCCTCATGGCGCGCGACCTGGGCGAAGAACGCGTCACTGCGGAGGTCAACGAAGACCCGCCCAATCCCGAGAGCATGGCCTTCCACGCCAGGCTCGGTTTCCGCCACCTGCTGTCGCGCGCTTCCGGGTCCGGCAAGTTCGTCGCCATGCTGGAACGGCCGTTGTGACTGCAAAGCCTAAACTGATCGTCGTCGCGCAGATCGCCGGCGCCTTCGGCGTCAAGGGCGAGGTTCGCGTGCGCTCCTTCACCGACGATCCGGAAGCCTGCTTCGCCTATGGCCCGCTGATGGATGAGGCCGGCCGCGTCGTGCTCACGCCGGTTCGCCATCGCACGTTGAATGACCTGTTCGGCGTCACAGCGAAGGAACAGCGCCAGCGCGAAGAATGGGAAGCCATGCGTGGCACACTGCTGCACGCGGACCGCGCATCCCTTCCCGCAGCTGACGAGGGCGAGTTCTACGTCAGCGACCTGATCGGCCTGCGGGTCGTCCATGTCGACGGGCGCGAACTGGGTGCGGTGAAATCCGTCCAGAATTTCGGCGCCGGCGAACTGATCGAGGTTCAACCGTCATCCGGCAGCGCCTACCTGCTGCCCTTCACCGAAGACGTCTTTCCGGAGATGGACATCCCCGCCGGCCTGCTGCGCGCCGCGCCGGACGAGGCGCTGCTGCCTGAGGCGCCTAAACCAGACTCTACCCGCACTGACCCGAAGCCCGGTTGAGCTGGAAGTACAGCGTCGCCGCCTTGTCTTCGGACATCCGCAGCGGCCGCCGCACGGCGCCCCGCGCGCCCTTGTCGCGCAGCCGCACGCTGAGGTCCTGTTCCAGATAAGTCGACAGCTCCTCCGGCATCAGCGCCACGTTGAGGCTGTCGTTGAACCGCGTGTCGCGCCACACCACCAGGCAGGCGCCATTGCTCTGGCGCGCCGGATAGGCCTCGGGCGCGACCGACGCATCCAGCACCCGCGCGCGCGGGAAGGCTGCGCGCAGATTGCCCGTGAGATGGGGGTCGGCGCCGACGATCGTGCCCTGCTGGAAACCCGCCTCGCGCAATGCCTCGGCCCATGCGCTGACCGGCGTATAGGGGCGGCAGCCGCCCTCCTGGCACTGCGCGATCTCAAGCTGCGCCTCGACGAACCGGCCGCCTGCCACCAGCACGATGAATGCCGCGACGACAGCGCCAAACCCGCGGATCGCGACCGGAAAATCACCGGCGCGCTTCACGTGGGCGAACAGCCAGATCGGCAGGGCGAACAGCACCGGCATCATCCAGTGCGGCTTGTAGGCCTGCACGCCCAGCAACACGCTGACCATGTAGACCCCGACGCCCATGATGGCCGCCTGCACGAACAGCTTGCGCCAGGCCAGCTCGTGCGGCTCCTCGTCAGTGCTGCGGCGCGGGAACACCGGGTAGAGAATCGGCAGCCACAGCGTCCAGAACAGCATCATCCAGAACAGCAGCAGCGGCAGGGCGAACTCCACCAGCGCGCGGCCAAGCTGCGCTGCGGCATTTCCAACGCGCTCGATCCACGCCCCGTCGATCTCCCACGACGTGACGTACTCGCGCGCCGCATCGCTCACCGAGTCGATGTGCGTCCCGACCCAGATCACGTAGGGCGCATAGAGCAGGGCTGCGACCAGGAAGGCCAGGAACAGCCGCCCGAAGCTCAGCGTGTCGCGGAAGAAGGGCGAGAACATGATCCCGAGCAGGATTGCGATCGGGAAGACGATAAACAGGTGATGGGTCAGCAGCCCCACACCCATCGCCACGCCGAGATAGAACCAGTCGCTCCAGGCCCGCCAGGTGAGGATACGTGTAATGGCGTGAAAGCTCAGCGACAGCACGGCCATCAGGGCGACCCCGCCCAGCAGGTCCTCATGCGCCGACCATCCGATCTGGAAGGTCAGCGCCCACGCCGCCAGCGCCGCCGCGGAGACGCCGGGCCGGACCAGGATGTTGCGGGCCGACAGGTAATAGAAAACCAGCCCGATCAAGAGCAGGGCGTACTTCACCGCGAAGATCACCGGCGGCGACAGTCCGCCCGCCCGCGTGGCCGCCCAGTAGAGCCAGGTCAGCAGGGGCGGCTGGCGGGCCTCGTACCCGAACTGGAACGATTGCGAGAGCAGCAGCTGGCCGGCTTCCTCGACCGTGTAGACCGGCGCCACCAGCACGCGAATGGCCCAGTGGACCACGCAATACAGCACGATGATCGAGATGATCGCGGACCGGTCGAGACGGATGATTGCATCAAGCGATGAGCGCTGTTCGCGCTCGCCGTTCCGCCGTCCCCGGACCCCGCGGCCTGACCTGGCCGTTTTCCTGGACTGTTTCGGCTGCCGGATCGGCTGCTTCACGCGTCTTCTTCCACTCGACTTGGGCGCACCACAAGAAACCGCTCAGCGCCCGGAGCGCGGATCGTTCCATTCGGCGGCGACGCCATACCCCCCCCGCCGCACAAGCCACATCATGCCGAGCAGGTCTACCAGTCCGGCGCCAAATCTTCCGAGGAATCCGTACTTTGACACGCCGTGCAGCCGCAGCCGGTCCGCCACCGGCTCTTCCTGCACATCCCAGCCGGCCCGTTTGATCAGCGCCGGGAGGAAACGATGCATCGAGGCAAAGTAGGGCAGGTCCTGGAAGGCCCGCCGGCGGATCAGCTTGAACCCGCACCCCGTGTCGGTCGCATCATCGCGCAGGCAGAACCGGCGCACGCCGTTGGCGATGCGGGATTGCAGCCACTTGAAACCGCTGTCGTTTCGGCTCGTCCGGCGGCCGCAGATGATACCCAAAGCGGGGTTCTCGTCCTTCGCAGCCACCTTGTCCCACACCCTGCGCGAATCGGCCGGGTCGTTCTGCCCGTCGCCATCAAGCAGTTGCACCCAGTCGCCCGCGCAGTGGCGCAGCCCGGTGAACAGGGCGGCTGATTTTCCCCGCCGCCTTGTGTGAGTCAGGATCTTGATGCGGTCTGGGCTGGCCGCCTGCACAGTTATCAATTCCGCAGCGGTTGCGTCGCCCGAGCAGTCGTTGACGCAGACAATCTCGTAATCCACGCCGGCGAGGGCCGCATGCACCTCGTCGATCAGCGGCTGGATATTGCCTTCCTCGTTGTAGAACGGGATCAGCACCGACAGGGCGCGGCGCTGTTGTGACGGCTCGATCAATGCCAAGTCAGCGGTCCCTGCGAAAGCGCGGCCCCGGCCCTGGAATCCAGCCGGCTTGAAGGTCCGGGACGTCTAGCACATCCACCGCATGCCGGAAGGCGCGGCCGTGTTTCCTCGTGTCGCGGGCCAGCCGCCGTGGCTCGGGGGGCTGCCATGCGCGAGAAGCTTGCCGCAAGGACAGGACTGCCCCTGATCGCCGGCTCTGCTAGACTGTGTCAGGTCAACAGGCGACAACCCTCCGCTCAAGACGAGGACGAACGATGGCAGACACGGCGACGACAGCGACCCCGACCAAGGCCGGCGCAGAGGCTTTCCGGAAGAATGGCCTTGTGCGCGGGGAAAAGGCGCCCCCCGCTTCCGGCATCGATCTTGCCGCTTTCGACATTACCGATCCGGAGATCTGGCGTCAGGAAGGCTACTGGGACTATTTCGCCCGGATGCGGAAAGAGGCCCCGGTCAGCTACACGCCGGACAGCCCGTTCGGGCCC
>CAIKXW010000266.1 GCA_903831485.1 uncultured Alphaproteobacteria bacterium
CATCAGGAGGCGATGCAGGCAGGATCAGGCGGCGTCAGCGTCGCGCTTGCGGCCCTTGAGAAGGCGGACATAGCGGGTCGCCAGTTCACGCGCGTCGATGGGCTTGGAAATGTAGTCATCCATGCCCATGCCGAGATAGCGCTCCCTGTCGCCGCTCATGGCGTCTGCGGTCAGCGCGATGACCGGGATCCTGCTCCATGGCTGGCCGCTGGCGCGGATGCGCCTGATGGTCTCGCGCCCGTCCATGACCGGCATGTGCACATCAAGCAGGACGATATCGAATGGCTGCTCGGACAGGCGCTCCAGCGCCTGTTCGCCATTGACCGCTTCGACGATGCGTGGCGCGAGCTGGACGAGGAAGAGCCCGACAATCTGCCGGTTGACCGCATTGTCGTCGACCAGCAGGACGCGCGCGCCCATCACCGGCATCGGGGATTGACCCAGATTGTCGGCAGCGTGGTTCTCGGGCGGCGCGACGGCGCCTCGTGTCGCGCCGGTTTCGGCGGTGAACCAGAAATGGAAGCTGGAGCCTTCGCCAAGGCGGCTCTCGGCGCGCACATCCCCGCCCATCAGGCGGGCGAGCTGGCGCGTGATCGCGAGGCCAAGCCCCGTGCCGCCGAAACGCCGCGTGATCGTGGCGTCGGCCTGGGTGAAAGCGCTGAACAGACGGGAGAGCGTGTGGTCATCCATCCCGATGCCGGTGTCGGACACGGTGATGCTCATCAGCCAGTCGCCCGATGCGCGCTGCTTTGCGCCCAGCCGGATGGTGACGCCGCCCGATTCGGTGAACTTGATGGCGTTAGAGAGAAGGTTCGACACGCACTGTCGCACGCGCACCGGGTCGTAACGCAGGAGCCGGGGCAGTTCGCCCGCAACCTCGACCTTGACGACAAGTCCGCGCTCGGCGGCTTGCGACTGGAAGAGCTGTCGCACGCGCTCGATGGTCAGGCGGAGGTCGCCGTCGATCCCGGCGATGTCGAGCTTGCCGGCCTCGATCTTGGATATGTCGAGCACGTCGTTGAGCAACGCCATCAGGGTCTGCCCCGACTCGGATATGACGCTGACCTGTTCGCGCTGGAGATCGGTCAGCGGATCGGCGGCCAGCACCTGCGTCATCCCGAGAATGCCGTTGATGGGCGTCCGGATCTCGTGGCTCATCGAGGCGAGGAAGTTGGACTTGGCCACCGTCGCCGCTTCGGCCTGCGCCTTGGCTTCGGCCAGGGCGAGTTCCTGCATCTTCTGCGCGTGGATATCGAGCATCATGCCGACGGCGCGGATGTTCTCGCCCGTTGCGCTGCGCTCGACCCGTGTGAACAGCCGCACCCAGCGGCCCTGGCCGTCAGGGTGATGGATGCGCGTGTCGAGACTTTCGACAGCGTTGCTTGCAAGGCATCGCTCCCAGCTCTTCTTCACCTCAGCGACTTCGTCGTCGTGATAGAGTCCAAAGGGGTTGTGCTCCTGGCGCTGCATCGCCTCGGGGCCTGCAATCTGCATGAACTGATCCGACGACCAGCGATCGCCGGTACGCAGGTCGATCTCGTAGACCCCGGCGTTCGCCGCCGCCATGGCCAGTTCGAGGCGACCGGACATGAGGTCCGCCTTGTCGCGTGCAACGGCAAGCTCGGTGACGTCCTGGCTGATGCCGAACATCTCGTACTTGCCGGAGGCCAGCTTGCGCCCCGCGCGATAATGCACGCGAAGGGTTTTCCAGCCGCCCGACCCGTCACGATAGCGCATCTCGCCATCGGCCGCGCCGCCCTCCGTGGTAATACGTTCGCGGATTGCCGTGTCCTTGTCCTGATCGTCCACGTGCTGGACCAGCCGGAGAATGGACAGCCGCACGGGCTCCGCGGCGGTGGCATGGCCAAGCGCGAGCTCACTGGAGAAGTGGTAGAGTTCCTGGTCAGGGTCGAAACGCCACGTGCCGACCGCTGCGTCGTGGAGCAACCGGTCGCGCACGGTGCGTGCGCCGGCCAGCCTGCGCATTGCGGTCCATTCCTCGGTGACGTTGGTCAAGCGCACCAATTCGTGGCGGGCGTCGGCCGGGCTTCGGTCAAGCCTCAGCCAGGCGTGGCCATCCTCGCCGTCGATGCAGAAGACGTCGCCCGAGGTAGAACGCGCATGATCGGCGGCGTTGGCCTTCATCGCCTGCAGCAGGTCGACGCCGATCAGGCTCGACGCCGGGCGATTGAGCTGATTGGCCAGCGCCTCATTGGCTTCGGTTACACGGCCGCTAGAATCCACAATTGCAGCGGCAACCCGGCTCCAGATGCCGGAATCGATCAGGAACTCGGTCTTTCGCGCCATGGCGCACTGTGGTCCCGTGAGGAGTAGTCACGGTCACCCTTATGGCAAATTCGCTTAACGAATTCTGCTCAGCCGCCTTGGCGCATGCTCTCGGCGACGGCCTTCGCCGCATCGGAATTCAATGCTCCCAACTCGCCAAAGCGCTTGAGGGCCAGACGCCACAGCCATTTTGCGTGGCTCAGCCTTCCTGACACGGCTGCGTGATCCGCGGCCAGCGCGGTCAGCAGGGCCAGGTCCATCCCTGTTGCCGTGTCGCGGGCGGCGGCCAGCATCTTGTCAGCATCATCAAGCTTGCCCTCGCGGATGGCGGCCCGGATCGCAGCATGCGGGTCGTCCACCGCCGGCGCAGGCGTCGACGCGGGCGGCGGGGCCTGCTGTACGGGCACGGGCGGCGGTTCGGCCGCCCGCGGCAGCGGGGCAAGGGTCACCTGCGCCGGAAAAGGTGATGGCGGCGGGGTGCTTGCCCCATTGGCCGCCGGCTCGGCGCTAGCGACGGGTTTGGCGGCTGGTTTTGCTGGAGCTTCCGCCGCAGGCGTTGCCGGCTTCGGCGCGACAGGCGGTACCGATAGCGAACGCGGCTTCACCGGCGCAGCGGGCTCCACGATGTCGACCGGCGGAGCCGTCACGACCGGCTGTGGCGGTTCAGGCGGCGCAAGCGGCGTGATGTCGCCCGACCGCCAGTCCCGATCGGCAGCGCGGGCGCGCTGCGAATAGTATGCGTCCGCCTCGCCAAGGGCGACTTCCTCGCGCGAGGCGCGCGCCGCCAAGGCGCGCTTCTGGTTGGCGCGCGGGTGGACAGCGCTGACAAGGAAGACAATCCCGCTGGTGACGCCGAGCGCGCCTGCCAGCAGAAACAGCGGCAGGCCCGCAGCGCCGGGCGGGAAGACATTTGCTGCTTCAGCGCGATAGGTCCAGGCCAGATAGCCACCGCCGCCGGCCAGCACGGCTCCCAGCAGGAATTGAACAACGCGCACCAACATCAAGCCACCCCAGTCAGCCCGCTCTGCGGCGGTCCGGCAGGGGAAGGCTTAGCTGCTTCGCGGCCACACCGGAACCGCAAACACGCAGCAGGCTAGCCGTTTCGCAGCGCCTCCTGCATGACGGCGCTCACCACCTCCACGCCACGATTGCGAAGGGCTCCTGCCAGTTGCGAATCGACGCTCGGCGAGCGGCAAAGTCATCCTCCGAGCCAAAAAAGGCCAGCAGAAACGAACCAAGAAAATGGACAAGGGGAGAGGCCGACATGCCGCCATTGCTGGCCGGCCGGATGACCGCAGCGTGGGCCAACTTCGCGCGCAATGGCGACCCGAATGGCGGCAAGACCATCATCTGGCCGAAACACGACTCCGCGACGCGCCCTACGATGTTGTGGGACGAAAGCCCCGCCGGCCCGCGCTTCGAGAACGATATGCGCGAAGAATAGCGCAAGCGCATGCTGGGCTAGGGCCAGCTGCAATACCGGGCGCGGGAGATGAGGCCGGGCTGATCGCTTCGATGTGAACCTGCTGTCGCTGCGTCACCGTTTGCGTGCGGGCATCGCATGCGTAGGCTCCCTGCTTCGGAGCGGGAAAGCCCGTCCGCGAGGAGGAGACGTCGATGTCGGTTTCGCTGAAATCGTTGCTGTTGGCGTGCGCCGTTAGTGTCTCTGCGGCGCCGGCCGTTGCCCAGAGCGAGCCCGCCACGAAGCGGCCGGACCTGGAGGGCGTGTGGTCCAACCAGTCGCTTACGAATCTGTCGCGCCAGCCCGGCACAAAGCTTTCGGTGACGGAGCAGGAGGCGAAGGAGCTGATCGAGAACAATCCGTGGATCCTGCTCGCGGCCAGCGAAGAAGGTGCCTCGGATTTCGGCGACGGGCTGCTCGATGATGGCAACAGCGATCGCGGCTACAACACGTTCTGGATCGATCCCGGCCAGTCACTCGCCAAGGTGAAGGGCGAGATCCGCACATCCTGGCTGGTCGAGCCTGCCGATGGCCGCGTGCCGGTCTCACCCACGGGTCAGAAGGCGCGCACAGACGCAGCGGCCAAGAAACGCGCCACAATGTATGAAGGGCCCGAGACATTACCCATCGCCGAACGCTGCCTGGTCGGCTTCACGAATGCTGGCGGTCCTGGTATGCTGAACACGATTTACAACAACAATTACCAGATCGTCCAAGCGCCCGATCATGTGATGATCCTGGTCGAGATGGTGCATGATGCGCGCATAATCCCGATCGCCAGGAACAAGGCTGAGGCCAAGCACAGGCCCGCCGCGATCCAGCCATGGCTTGGCGATTCCGTAGGCTGGTATGAGGGCGACACGCTGGTGGTCGACACCCGCAACGTCCACCCCGAGCAGGCGCGGCAGGGGCAGGTGATCCTGTCGCCCGAAGGCAAGCTGACCGAGCGGTTCAGCCGCGCGAATGATGGCCAGTTGTTCTACACATTCGAGATCGATGATCCGGTGTACTACACGCAGCCATGGCGCGCCGAGATGGTGATGAACAAGCGCGACGATAGTATCTACGAATACGCCTGCCATGAAGGCAACTACGCCATGGAAGGCATCCTCAGCGGCGCGCGGCTCTATGAAGCCAAGGGGCTCGAGAACAAGCAGGGTCCCGGCATTTTCGGCCCCACCGCGCCGCCGCCAAAGCCAAGGAACAAGCAATAGCCATGGCGCGCCTCGGCCGGAATTCCATTCTTGTGTGTGTCGCTGGCCTGCTTGCCGCGTGCACGACGCCAATCGAGGCGCCGCAGACGGCGAAGATGTGGGCGTGCCCTGATGGGTTCACGCCCAGGGAAGGTCTCAACACCAACTTTCCGCACGAAGGAATGATGCGCGCGTTCGTCGTCGCGTCGGCGAAGGGCGCGACAGGGCCCGCGCCTACGTGGGTTCCGCTAACCGGGACAGTTGAGTCGACCAACGCGAATCTCACCGTGCCGCGCTCCGGCGCAAACGCCTTGATGGCCGATCAGGGCTTCACCGTGATCGGGCCGGTGCGCCAGTGTGCCGAACAGGATCCGAATGCCGGACGAGGCCAGTGCGACGGGCCGGGATCGAACGGCTGGAACTGGAAGCCGTGGAATGACGGACGCGCCGGCAATGCCGACGGCGAGAAATGGAAGAATGATGCAGGCCCCGACTCGCGCTTCTTCGAGGCGATGGTGCGGTGCGTCGGCACGGCGTTTCCGCTCGACGCAAAGCGTCTCTATGTCGGCGGCATCTCGGCTGGCGGCACGGTCACCAACCGCGCGCTGACCTTCAATTCCGACTTCTGGGCCGGCGGCATGCCGATCTCGGGCGAGTGGTATGTCTCAAACGATGACGGGTCGCCGCTGTCGTTTAACGATGCGCGTCAGGCCGTGATTACCAATCCGGCGAAGATTCATCAGGGCCGCATCGGTCCCTATCCGCTGCCGAAATCGGTCTCTCCCATGATCGTCGTTACGGTGTGGGGCGGCGAGAAGGATTTGTGGGATTGCGGTCCGCCGCTCGGGCTGTGCGCCGACTATCGTCCCTCGACGCAGGCGGGAGCGAACTATTTTGCGTCCATGCCCAACGTTGTGCATGTCGCGTGCTCTTCAACACATGGCCATATGTGGCCGCAGATTAACACGCAGGCCTTCAACGCATGGGCGCTGAAGACGATGGCCTCGCATCCCAAAGGGACGAACCCGAAGGCGTTCAGGTTGACGCCGCCGCCGGAAGGCTATTCCTGCCGGATCGGAACCTACACCGATCACTACTGACAGGCGGATAGCGATGGCGGATGCGAAGAACGTCCTTGTCACGGAGCTGACGGGCTTTGCCAACCCCGTCATCGCCCGGCGGCTCGCCGCTGCGGGCGCGCGCGTGATCGGCTGTGACCCATCCATAGGTGCCGATGGTGAGCATGACAGCGTCGAGGTGGTCGGCTGGGCCAGGCCCGCCGATGTCGTGGCGCAAGCGACAGAGCGGTTCGGCGGCAGGCTCGATGCGATCGTCATCTCCTCGGCGATGCCGGCGCCGCGCATCCGCGTGGAGGATCTCTCCGAAGAAAACCTGATGCCGTACTTCCAACGACTCGCGGCAGAGTCGCTGCTTTTCGCAGGCGCTGCTGTGAAGGCTATGCGGCCCAACAAGTCAGGCCGCATCGTGTTCGGATCCTCGTCGGGGCCGATCGGCGGCATACCAGGCTTTGCGGCCTACGCGTCGTCGCGGGCTGCAATCAATGGCGTGGTGCGCACGCTGGCGCTTGAAGTGGCGGGCGACGGCATTTCCGTGAATGCGGTCGCGGCCAACTTCATCCAGACGGAGACGTACTATCCGAAGGCGCTGCTGGAAGATCCGGTGAAGGGTCCGAAGCTGCTCGCACGCGTGCCGATGGGGCGGCTGGGCGAGGCGGAGGAAGTGGCCGCGCTGGTCGAACTGCTGGCGCTTGGCCAGAGCGGCTTTGTGTCGGGGCAGGTGATCCCGATCTCCGGCGCATGGTGCTGAGCGCGCCTACTTAGAGAATTGCTGCGAGGTGAAGGCGAGAATGCGCCGCGCAGCTTCCTCGCGCTGGTCGAGCGTGTCGCCGAACGCCTCGCCGAGCTTGCCTTCCAGCATCAGCGTCGCAAGGCCGTGGGCCGCCGACCATGCAGCGATGACGGGTACGAGATCGGGGCTTGTCTTGTCGCTGGCTGTTGAAGCGTTTGCGCCGGCGCCGAGCGTGTCTGCTACGAGCTGGAAGCAGCGGTCGGCCTTGGCCTTCGCATCGGGATAGCGCGTGAGGTCGCACATCTCGGCCCGGAACATCAGGCGGAAGACTTCGGGGTTGTTCAGCGCGAAGCGGATATAGGCCTCACCGAGTGCGCGGTTTTTCTCGGCACGCTCCTTGCGCGCGAGGCCCACGGCACTGACCATGTAGTCGTAAAGGCGGTCAAATCCATCGCCCGCAAGTTCGGCAAGAATCGCCTCGCGGTCGGTAAAGTAGTGATACGGCGCTTGGTGGCTTACGCCTGCGCGCCGCGCGACTTCGCGCATGGAGAGAGCGCCGAGGCCGCCTTCATTCATCAACGACAGGCTGGCCTGCAGGATGCCCGCCCTGACATCATCGCGAGAAATCGACTTGGTAACGGTCATGTGAGTCCCGTTCTTTCTTGACGCTGTCAATCTAATCGTAGACAGTGTCAAGACAACACGTATGTCAACTAGGTGACACATGCCAGCGGCGCTGTCAGCTTCGACTCGACTGGCTATGGCTGCCGGTTGCGCTTTTCTTGTGGCTGCCTGCAGTGGCGAAGCTGCGGTTGCGACACAGAAGCCGGCAGCTGCAATTGCTGTCGAGGTTCTCAATATTTCGGCGTCAGGGGCGGGCGGGGACATTCGCGCCAGCGGGCTGGTTGCCTACAAGCGTGAGACCGCGCTGGGTTTCGGGGCGCCGGGCGAGATCGAATCGATACTGGCCGATGTCGGCGACCGGGTTGCGGCCGGGCAGGTGCTGGCCACGATGCGCCGGACCACAACCGGCGCCGACGCAAGCGAGGCTGCGCTGGCGCGGCTCACGGCGGAGCAGAATTTCGAACGCGTCACGCGGCTGCATGCTGCTGGGGCCGCGTCCCAGGCGGAACTCGATAATGCGAAGCTGGCGCTGGAACGCGCGCGCGAACGCGTGTCGATCGTCGCGCCTGCGGGCGGCATTGTTCTCCAGCGTGACGCCGAACCCGGCCAGAACGTCGCCGCGGGACAGCGCGTCTTGTCGATCGGCGAGTCGCGCACGGGCATCATCGTCGAAGCATCGATGACGGCATCCGAAGTCTCCCAGCTTCGCGTGGGCGATGTGGCGTCAGTCAATATTCGCGAGCGCGCGGCGCTGGCGGGTCGGGTGGCGCGGATTGCGCCGAAGGGTACGCAGTCCGGACTTTTCACGGTCGAAGTGCAAGTTGACCAGCCGGCCGGCCTGCGCTCGGGCGAGGTTGCCGAAGTCGTCATCGCCGGTCGGGCCGATGCGCAGGAGATCGCAGCCGTGCACGTCGTGCCGGCGATCTCGCTGATCGATGCGCGTGCCGACCAGGGCGTTGTGTTCGTGGTTGACGCCGAAGGCAAGGCGCGCCGCCGCGCCATCGAAACCGGCGGTGTCAGTGACCGGGGCGTGACAATCCTCAAGGGGCTAAGCGATGGCGACCGGGTGATCACCCGCGGCGCCTCGATGGTGCGAGACGGCGACGCTGTTTCCGTAGCAGCTCAGTAACACGACAAGGGGGAGGGGCGGATGAAGGCCTTCACACGCTTCTTCGTCGATCGCTGGCAGTTCACGCTGATCCTGTTCTTCATGCTTTTCGGGCTGGGCATCCAGTCCGTGATGGCGATCCCGAAATCAGAAGACCCGATCGTGTCGTTTCCCGGCGTCGGCGTTTTCGTCGTCCTGCCGGGCGCGGATGCAGAGCAGATGGAGCGTGTGGTCGCAATCCCGATCGAGACGGCGCTCAACGGCCTTGAGGATGTCGATGAAATCCAGTCGACCAGCCAGGCAGGGCTGGCCTCGATCGGCGTGTCCTTTATCTACGGATCTGACCCCGAGAAGAAGTATGACGAGGTCGTGCGCGAACTGAACGTCATCCGCGCAAGCCTGCCGGAAGGCATCACGCTGCTGCGCGCGAACCGTCAGAATCCGGCGCAGACCAACATCGTGCAGATGGCGCTGGTCAGCGAGACGGCCTCCTACCGCCGCATGGAAGCCTATGCGCGCGAATTGCGCGACGCGGTCGAGCGCGCCAACGGCGTGCAACAGGCAGAAATCTGGGGCGTGCCGGCGTCCGAAGTGCGCATCACGCCGGACATGGACAAGCTGGCGAACTTCCGCCTGCCGCTGACGGCCCTGACCGAGGCAGTGCAGCGCGAAGGCGCCGACATTCCCATCGGCGCGGTCGAGAGCAGCGGGCGGCGTTTCAATGTCGAGGCGACAGGGCCATTCGACAGCCTTGATGAAATCCGCGACATCGTGCTGCGCTCGGACGGCGGATCGGCGATCACGCTGGGCGACGTGGCGCAGGTCGAGTGGACCAATGACGAACAGGCGGTTCGCACGCGCTTCAATGGCCAACGTGCGCTATTCGTGACGGCGCGAGCCAAGCTCGGCGCAACCATCTTCGACGTGATGTCGAACGTGCGGTTCCAGGTCGACAAGTTCGCGCCGCGCCTTCCGCCCGAGATCAAGCTCGAACGCGGCTTCGACCAATCCGAGACGGTGGCCTACCGGTTGTCATCGCTGGGGCGCGATTTCGCGATCGCGATTGCGCTTGTCCTGCTGACCCTCCTGCCGCTCGGCTTCCGGGCCTCGCTGGTCGTGATGGTGTCGATCCCGGCCTCGTTCGCGATCGGTGTGATCGCGCTCGACCTGATGGGGTACTCGCTGAACCAGCTGTCGATCGCCGGCTTCGTGCTGGCGCTTGGCCTGCTGGTGGATGACTCCATCGTCGTCACCGAGAATATCTCGCGTCACCTGCGCTCGGGCCTGAGTCCGCGTGATGCCGCCATTGCGGGCGTCGATGAGATCAACGTCGCCGTGCTGGGCTGTACGGCGACGCTGCTGTTCGCCTTTGTGCCGCTGCTGAACCTGCCGGAAGCGGCGGGCGATTTCACGCGATCACTGCCGATGGCCGTGGTCTGCACGATCGCGGCGTCGCTGTTCGTGGCGCTGACGGTGATCCCTTTCCTCGCCAGCCGGATGCTGCCGCGCAACAGCCACTCCAACGTCTTTCTCGATGTGGTCATGGGCGCCATCCATGCGATCTATCGCCCGATCCTCAAGGTCGCGCTCGGAATGCCGCGATTGACCGTGGTCGCGGGACTTGCTCTGTTTGCGGCGTCCCTGACGCTCGTGCCGCGCCTCGGTTTCAGCCTGTTCCCCGAGAACGACAGCCCGTACTTCATGGTCGAGGTTGAACTGCCGCAGGGTGTCTCGGTCGAGGAGACCGACAAGGCGGTGATGTTCGCCGACAGTGTTCTCGCGAAGCATGACGAGTTCACCTGGCGCTTCGCCAACTCCGGCCGCGGCAATCCGCAGGTCTACTACAACGAGATCCCGAGCGAGCAGGCGAGCAATGTGGGCGGCATCTATGCCCGCTTCGACAAGTGGGAGTCGAAGGAAGGCAACGCGCTGCTGGAAGAGTTGCGCGCCGAACTTGCGACCTATCCCGGCGTACGCTTCAACGTGAAGCGCTTCCTCAACGGCCCTCCGATCGAGGCGCCCATCGCCATCCGCATCCAGGGTGCGGACATCGAGGTGCTCTCCGGCATCGCAGCTGATGTCGAACGCGCCATGGCGGGGGCCGAGGGCATCCGCAACATCACCAACCCGCTGGCCGAGCGCCTGCTCGACCTCGACCTCAATATCAACACCGAGGCGGCGGCCCTGCGCGGCGTTCCGGCCGGCGCCATGGATCAGACGCTGCGGATCGCCATCGGCGGCGCACGGGTCGCCTCCTTCCGCGATCCGGTAGGAGACGCCTATCCCGTCATCGTTCGCGCGCCGCGCGCGGATCGGATGAGCATTGCGGACCTCGATCGGCTCTACATCTGGACGGGCGATGGTTCGGCCGCGCCGCTGTCGGAGTTCGCCGAACCGGGCATTTCGTCCGGCCCCGCGCGCATCAGCCGGTTCCAGCGTGAGCGGACGGTGACGATTACGGCGTTCACGCAGCCTGGCTATCTCACCAATGTCGTGACGGCGAATGTCGAAGAGCGGCTGGCGGGCATTACACTGCCGGCGGGCTATTCGTGGAATGTCGGCGGCGAAGCAGAAGCGCAGTCGCGCAGCTTTGGCGGCATGGGTCCGGCGATCCTGATCGCGCTGTTTGGCGTGATGGCCGTCCTGCTGCTCGAGTTCGGATCGTTCGCGACGGCGGGCGTAGTGGCGTTCGTGATCCCCTTCGGAATCATGGGCGGGCTGGTCGCGCTCTACCTTGGGGGACAGTCGCTGTCCTACACCTCGATCATCGGGTTCATTGCGCTCATCGGTATCGAGATCAAGAACTCGATCCTGCTGGTGGAGTTCGCCAACCAGGAACGCGAGCGAGGGACACCCCTGCGTGAAGCCATCGAGAAGGCGGGCG
>CAIKXW010000267.1 GCA_903831485.1 uncultured Alphaproteobacteria bacterium
AAGACGACCGCCTAATCGGAGGGTAGAGTGCGAACAATGTATTCAACGGCGAGTTGGCTCGCTGTGGCGGTGGCCGTCGCCGCGCTGTCGTCTCCTGCGACTGCCCAGACCACTGCGGTCAACACCACGCTGGCCGACCCCGTTCCAGCCGAAGGCGATGTCGTCACGATATATGGCGACCGGCTGAAGGACGACCCCGGCGCCTATTCCGTGGTGACCAGCGAGGAGATCGCTGCGGTTGCCGCGAACCATCCGGCCGAAATCCTCAACACCGTTCCCGGCGTGAATGTGCAGATGAACTCCGGCCAGGAATTGCTGGTCGCCATCCGTTCGCCCGTGCTTCCGGCGGGTGCAGGGCAGGGCTCGTTCCTGATCCTGGAGAACGGCGTTCCGACGCGCGCCGCGGCCTTCGGCAACGTGAACGCGTTGTTCGAGGTGCACCATGAAACCGCCGAGGCGATCGAGGTCGTGCGCGGTCCGGCGTCGGTGCGCTACGGCTCTAACGCCGTACATGGCCTGATGAATTTCATCGATCCCGAACCCGGCGCCCAGACGGGCCAGACGCTGACGCTCAGCGCCAACTCGCTGCAGCGCGCGCGCGCCGATGCGACGACCAATTTCACCACCAATGGTATCGACAGCTGGGTGGGCCTGTCCGTGATGGACGATGCCGGCTGGCGCGATGCGTCCGGCGTCGACCAGCAGAAGCTCACCTGGCGCTCGAAGGTGCGCGGCGAAAACTGGAATGCGGTGGCGACGCTTGCCGCGGTGAACCTCAATCAGGAAACCGCCGGCTTCATCCAGGGGCCGGAGGCCTACAAGAACGACGACATCACCACGACCAATCCCAACCCCGAAGCCTATCGTGACGCATGGGTCGCGCGCGCCAACGTACGGTTCGAAACCAATATCGGACGCGACACGCTGGTCATCACGCCATTCGGCACAATGCAGCGCATGACGTTCATCCAGCACTTCCTGCCCGACCAGTCGACCGAGAAGAACGGCCACGACCAGTTCGGCGTGATTACGCGCTATGATTTCGGCCCGGACAATTTCCGCTGGTCGATCGGCGGCGACTTCCAGGTTGCTGACGGTTATCTTTCCGAAGTTCAGACGCGTCCCAGTTTCGGCGGCGTGAATCCTCGCAATCCGACATTCCCGCAGGGCGTGCACTACGACTACGACGTCAACACCTGGACGACGGGACTTTACGCCGAAGTCGACTGGGATTTCGCGCCGGGCTGGAGCCTGCTCGCCGGACTGCGTGGCGAGGCCCACCAGTGGGACTACACCACCAACGTTGCTCCGGGCACGCGCGGCCGATTCCGTGTCGCGCCGAGCCGCACGGACGAGTTCGAATTGCTGACGCCGAAAGTCGGCATTGCCTACACCGGCATTGAAGACCTGGTCATCTACGCGAACTACGCCCGGGGCGAGCGTGCGCCGCAGACGTCGGACCAGTACCGCCTGCAGAACCTGCAGACGATCCAGCGCCTTGAGGTCGAGACGCTCGACAGCTACGAGGTCGGCGCGCGCGGCGCGCTTGCGGGGATCGACTACGACGTCGCGGTCTACCAGATGAGCAAGGACAATTTCTTCTTCCGCGACTCCGACGGTCTCAACGTTCCGGACGGCAAGACTAGCCATCTCGGCGTGGAGGCGTCGCTGTCGGGCGACATCGGCGAGATTGCCGGCGGCACGCTCGCGTGGAACGCCAACGCTGCCTGGTCGGAACAGCTCTACGACTTCAACCGCAACGTCGTCGTTGCGGCTGAAGACATCGTCGATGGCAACGTGATCGACACCGCCCCGGAATGGCTGGCGGATGCCGGCCTTAGCTGGATCGGCAGCAACCTGTCGCTCGGCCTCAGCGCCGAGTACGTCAGCGAATACTTCACCAACGCCGCGAACACTGCGACCTATGACGGCCACCTGATCGCGCATCTGCGCGGCGCATGGCGCTTCTCGGACGCACTGGAAGCCTTCGCCATCATCCGCAACGTCACTGACGAGCGCTATGCCGACCGAGCCGACTTCGCGCAGGGAGCAGACCGCTACTTCCCCGGCGAGCCTGCCAACGTGACGCTGGGCGTCAGAATCCGGAACTAGGCCGTTCCCACAGAGACAAAGCGGCGCTTGCGTTAGCCGGCAAGCGCCGCTTATCTCGCATCCGCAAGAACCGGGGCCCCACCCATGAAAGACATCGTCGCCGCGCTGGAGAAAAAGCGTGTAGCCGCCAAGCTCGGCGGTGGTCAGAAGCGCATCGACAGCCAGCACGCCAAAGGCAAACTGACTGCGCGCGAGCGGATCGCCCTGCTGCTGGACGAAGGCTCCTTCGAAGAGTGGGACATGTTCGTCGAACACCGCTCCCACGATTTCGGCATGGAGAACCAGCGCATTCCGGGCGACGGC
>CAIKXW010000268.1 GCA_903831485.1 uncultured Alphaproteobacteria bacterium
ACCGGCTCCGTTGTCGCCGAGGTTGGCATGGTCCCCAACCAGCCGCTCACCTTCGCGGACTCGAAGGACAAGAAGCGCTGGGAAGATGACATCATCGCCTATTCTCGCGTGAAGCATTTCACGACCAAGGACGATGAATGGCTGGTCCGCCTCGCCATGGTGAAGGCCGGCGTCAAGGCGATGGACGCGACGCAGGAATTCATGAAATCGAGCGCCGGCGGCAACGTCGCCATCAACCAGTTCGTGGTCTCCGGCGCGTCCAAGCGCGGCTGGGCGACATGGCTGGTCGGCGCGGTGGACGAACGCGTCATCGGCATCATGCCGCTGGTGATCGACGCGCTGAATTCGGAAGAGATCACCAAGCACCATTTCGAAGTTCTCGGCTTCTTCGCGCCGTCACTGGACGACTACGTCGATCACGGCCTCTTCCCGCACAAGATCGGCACGCCGGAGTACCAGGCGGTGCTGGCGATCGAGGACCCGTACAACTACCGCGACCGCGCCCGTCTCACGATCCCGAAATTCCTGGTCAACGCTTCCGGCGACCAGTTCTTCCTGCCCGACAACTCCCGCTTCTATTACGAACAGCTGCCGCAGGAGAAACGCATCCGCTATGTCGAGAACGCCGCTCACAACCTCGCAGGGTCCGACGCGGTCGACTCGATGCTCGCCTGGTACAACTCCGTCATCACCGGCGGAAAACGTCCCGACTTCATCTGGAACAAGGCCGACGCCAACGGCATCGCCCTTCGCCCGCTGGACACCCCGAAGGAAGTGAAACTCTGGCAGGCCCACAACCCCAAGGCGCGCGACTTCCGCGTCGAGAGCGTGGGCAAGATCTACACGTCCACCGTTCTCGAGCCCGGACCCGAAGGAAACTATTTCGCGCAGGTCCCGATGCCCACCGAAGGCTACACCGCCTTCTTCGTCGAAGTGACGTTCGACAGCGGCATCCCCTCCGCCCCCTTCAAGTTCACCACCGAAGTGAGCATCATCCCGGACGTGGCGCCCTTCAAATGGGCGGATGCCGCGGCAAAGTACGCCTCGACCGCGCCAAAGTAGCAGTTGCTCGCTTGAGCACTGATGATGCTCGACGCTAGAAGGCGGCGGGCAATGAGGGATTGCAATGAAGCTTACAGGCACATGGCAAGCGACGCTTGCAGCCGCAGCCGTCCTCGGCCTCTCCGCATGCGGCGGTGAAACCGACGCGGCGCCGGAGACACCTGCCGAGATTCCGGCAGCCGCTTCCAACGCCTGCAACCCGCTGCCGATCACCGGCCTGTGCAGCAATGGCGAGCCGTCCATCTTCCTCAAGACCAATCCGCAAGCCCCGAAACTTGCCGCCAAATGCGAATGGCGCACCAGGGAGATCAGTCTCACGCCCACGGATGTGATCGTCTTCCGCGCGCAGGATTGCACTGCCGAAGGATGGGTGCCGAACCTCTACGAAGTCGTGCAGGGCTATATCAAATACCGCATGGACGGCACGCCCGAAGACCAGGCGATGTTCATCCTCGAAATGCTGCCTGTTGCTGCGGGTGAAACAGCTGAGCAGACCGCGATGAAGACGCTCGGGAAAGCCCCCGAAAACCAGCGCGAGCGATGCGAGACAAGGCCGCTCACCGGCCCCGTCCTCGCAGGCAGCGCCTTCGAACTCGCCCCCAAGCCAGACCTGGCAGCCGAACTCGAAACCGCCTCCGGCGGCGAACCTTGGGATGCGTGCGGCCCGAACGGCGTCAGCATGGATGCCGTGCAGTTCTGGGAAGCCCGCCCCAGCTACGCGCTCTTCCACATGCTCGGCCAGGACGACGCGCCGTGGGATCCGGCCTCCTTCACCTTCTACCGCAAGGGCGTGGATGGTAAGTGGGGCAAGGCGGGATAAGCGAGGGCCACCCGCTCACGCCCTCGACGCCTGCATCATTCTGCGCGCCACGCATTACCCTCGACCCAATCCTGCCCTACACTTGCCGCCAGCTCGGAAGGACCCACATGCGCATCACCTCCACAATCCTGATCGGTGCAGTTCTCGCCGCATGCTCCCCTGCGACGGCGCCTGAACCCGCGCCTGCTCCCGAGCCGGTGGCCGTCGAAGCAACACCGCCGGCGCCGATGCCCGCGCCCGAACCCGTGGTGACCGGCGGCTATTCGCCCGCAAGCCTCGACGACGAGATGGTGAAAGCCGCGCAGGCTGTCGCCGTCGACGCGATCTACACGCGCGACCCCACGCGTGCTCTGGTCGAAAAGGTGGAGGCCGAACTGCAAGTGGTCGCTGGCATCAACTACCATTTCGTCATCACGATGACCGGCGGCGCCCGCTACGGCGTGACGGTCTACCGCAAGCTCGACGGTGCGATGGAAGTCACGGATTACGCCCGGCTTCCCTGACCCTGATTGTCGTGTTCGCCCACGCTGCGAGCGTCACGGACAAGGCCTCGCCGCTATCCGACTCCAGCGGCGGACAACGCGCCTTCGGGCTCTCCGAGATGGACTTCGAGCGCGGCGCGATCGCCATGAGCCACGGCGCGTTTCCGGCCAATGCGCGGCAGCGAGACATTGTTCTCGATGCAGAAGCGGATGAGAATTTCGGTCAGGGTCGCTGGCGGAATCACGATGTGCTGGAGTTCTTCAGGGCCGGCGCCAATTACCCTAAGTTTGACGCGTCCGCTTGCATCCTGATTCACCCCGCACTAGGCGACCTTTCCCGCAGGCAGGAAACTATCATTCGCGCGCTTGAACGAGGCGACTGCGCTGCCGAATTCGTTAGCTGAAAGAAGTACGCGCCGCAGTTCAATTGCCACGATCTCCCCCCCGGCAGAATGATGCGGTCGACAATGCCAGAATTTCGCTAATGACTGGTTGCCGCTGCCTGAGGCGCCGTCGCTGCGAACACAAGTTATAGGGGCTTCAGTTCCGCGTGCCGGGACAGCCGGCAACAGGGTTCAGCGAAGCATCGCCCTACACACAGCCTCCAGTCCTCGTGCGTCGACCTCGTCGAACGCGCCAAGGTCGGTCGAATCAACGTCCAGCACGGCGACCAACGAGCCGCTTGGATCGAATACCGGCACCACGATCTCGGAGTTCGAGCGCCCATCGCACGCAATGTGACCGGGGAAGGCATGCACGTCCGGCACGATGATCGTCTCACGCGTCGAGGCGCACGCGCCGCACACGCCCTTGTCGAACGGAATGCGCAGGCAGCCCAGCGTGCCCTGATACGGGCCGACCACCAGCTCGCGGTCCTTGCCCGGATCGACTTCGTAGAACCCGCACCAGAAGAAGCGCTCGCCGAACGCGGCCTTCAGCAGGGATATGGTCGTCGCATAGCGCGCCGTCCGCGATGTCTCGCCGGCGACGACGCCGGAGACTTCGGCGACCAGTTCGCCATACGCGGTCGCCTTGTCGGCGGAATACTGGATCTGCTGTTCAGCCACGCTCGACCTATCCTGCCCTAACCAGGCGCGCATAAAGTGTCTCAAGCGTGGAGGCGAGTTCCTTCTGCTTGTTATCACTCAACCCCTCGATCGCCGCCGTCAGGCGGTGCACCGGGTCATGATCCAGAAGCGCCTTGCCCTGCGGGGTCAGTTCGATGCGCCGCACGCGGCGATCCTCGGAGTCGGCCTTCACGGTGACGTAGTGCTTGCGCGCAAGCGAGGCCACGGCGCGGGAGGCCGGCGCATGGGTCACGCCGAGATAGGTCGCAACGCCGCCGACTGTCCGCCCCTGCTTGCTGGCGCGCGCGAGGTAGCGAAGCACGGCCCACTGCCCGGCATGGATCGCGCGCGGCCCGCGCGACTCATAGATCGCGCGCGCAGTCTGCTCGAGCAGGCGCGCGACAGTGCTCGCATCCATGAAAGGTATCGCTCCTAACCCCAACCGTCGCTCTGATCCGATTTTCTCGGTTCCGAGCATCATTACCGCGCGGTACCAATGGATTTTCCTCTCCATAGGTCAACCGGCAAATCGCCCGAATTATGTGTGGCGTGAAGGCCTGCGCGTTGCTGAGGCGCCTTGCATTACCCCAAAATGGGTTGTCACCGATTTCCCGGCTGTCGAGACCAGACGACCCTTTTGTCTGGCTGGCGCTTGGCGACGAAGCCCGGCCCGGTTGACCTAGTCACCCTCTACTTCGCGAATACTGGAGCGGGTGAAGGGAATCGAACCCTCGTATTCAGCTTGGGAAGCTGCTGCTCTACCATTGAGCTACACCCGCGCGCCCAGTCGTCGCTTCCTTATCAGCTGTGATGGAAGAGGCCAACGCAGGGCCTCTTGCGAGTGATTTGCAGGAATTTCGGCCCTTCGTCCGCTAAACGTCGCCTTCCGGTTCGCGGTATGGGGGCAATCCGCCGCTGGGAGCGTAATTCCGCTTGACCCAACGCGCGGTGCTGCCCTGAGGTCTCTCCATGACCATGCCGGGGGCTTTTGTCATATTCGGCGCGACGGGCGACCTTGCCCGGCGGATGCTTTTCCCATCGCTCTACTTCCTTTCTGCGGACGGGCTTTTGCCCCCGGATCTCAAGATCATAGGCGCTGCCCGCTCAGCCCACTCGGACGCCGAGTTCCGCGCGGACGTGAAAACCTGGGTCAAGGACCGGGCGGCGGCCTCCTTCTCCGAAGACGCCTGGAAGGCTTTCGAGAAGCGGCTCGGCTATGTCGCGGGCGACGCCACTGACCCTCAGTCCTATGTCACCCTGCGCGAAAAGCTGAACGGCGACACCGGCGCGCTGTTCTACCTCTCGACCTCGCCCGCCCTATACATTCCGATCGTCCAGGGCCTCGCTGAACAGGGCCTCACCGGCGCCCCCAACGGCGTCATCGTCGAAAAGCCGATCGGCAAGAGCTATGCGAGCTGCGAACAGATCAACAGCGCCATCGCCGAGCATTTCGCAGAGAGCCGCACCTTCCGCATCGACCATTATCTCGGCAAGGAAACCGTCCAGAACCTGATCGCGCTCCGCTTCGCCAACGCCCTGTTCGAGCCGCTCTGGAATCGCCACTACATCGATCACGTCCAGATCACCGTGGCCGAGACGCTCGGGGTCGAAGGCCGCTTTGGCTACTACAATGAATACGGCGCAACCCGCGACATGGTGCAGAACCACCTGCTCCAGCTCCTGAGCTTTATCGCAATGGAGCCGCCGCACGACATGCGGCCAGAGTCGGTGCGCAGCGAGAAGGTTAAGGTGCTGCGCAGCCTGCGCCCGATCCGCGATTCCGAATTGCGCGACAGGACCGTGCGCGGCCAATACGCGCGCGGAGTCGCCGACGGAAAAACTGTTCCCGGCTACACCGAAGAAGAAGGCGGCAAACCCTCCGACACTGAAACCTTCGTCGCCCTTTGTGCTCACGTCGACAACTGGCGCTGGGCTGGCGTCCCCTTCTACCTGCGCACGGGCAAACGCCTGCCCACGCGCCATTCGCAGATCGTGATCCAGTTCCGCGACATCCCGCACTCCATCTTCAACGGCGCGCCTCTCATGGCGAACCAGCTGACCATCACGCTGCAGCCGGAAGAATCCATCTCGCTCACCATCATGAACAAGACGCCGACCTTGACCCAGGGCGGCTATGAGCTGCAGCCGCTGTCGCTCAACCTCTCCCTGCTCGACGCCTTCAAGGGCGAGAAGCGCCGGCGCATCGCCTATGAGCGCCTGCTGCTCGAGGCGATCTCCAACAACTCGACGCTGTTTGTTCGTCGCGACGAAGCAGAAGCCGCATGGCTCTGGATCGACCGCATCATTGAAGGCTGGGCGCGGACGGGCATGCGCCCCGCCCCCTATCAGGCAGGAAGCTGGGGACCTGCAGGCGCGTTCGCGCTGACCGAACGAAACGGCCATAGTTGGTACGAATGAGCACCGCCACACCTCACGAGGAAAGCTTCTTCCAGGATCGCCGCCGCCTGTTCGCCGGCCTCTGCCAGGATTTCACCGACCGGCTGAACGAGATCATCCGCAAGCGCCGCAAGGCGTCTCTCGCCCTCGCCGGCGGCACGACGCCGGGGCCGCTCTACGAAGCGCTCTCCAATGTGCTGATCAACTGGGAGAAAGTCTCATTGACGGTGACGGACGAGCGCTGGGTCTCGCCGGAAGATCCAGCGTCCAACGAGTATCTCATCCGCGACCTGCTGATGAAACGCCGCGCGGCGGGCGCGACCTTCGTCCCGTTCAAGACCAACCACGCGAAGGCTTCCGGCGGCGCATCGATCGCTGAGAAGCGTCTGACCCCGATCATGCCATTCGACATCTGCCTGCTCGGCATGGGCCCCGACGGCCACATCGCATCGCTTATCCCCGGCGCTGATGGCTATGCCGCCGCCGTCGATCCCGCCGGAACAAAGAAAGTCGCGGGCATCCACGCGCCCGGCGCCGCCGGCTCGCCCGAGCGCATGACGCTGACTATTCCCGGCATTCTCTCTTCGCGCCGTATCGTCCTGCTCTTCATGGGTCAGGACAAGCTGGCGGTCTACAACGAGGCCAAGGCCGGCGAAGGCTCATCCCCGATCCGGGAGTTGCTCACACAACGCAAAGTGCCCGTCCACGCCTTCTGGGCGCCGTAGGCTTAGTAGAGCTTCGTCACCGCGCGCCGCAGCTTGGCGGGATTCTGCGGATCGATCTCGCACAGAACCGCCGGGAATGTGCGACTGCCCGCGCGCGTCTGAAGCACGCCGACGCTCTGTCCACCCGCCTGCACGACGCCAGCGGAATTGCCCCGTCCCACCTGCACGACACACGCCGAATTATTGGCGCCCGTCTGCGTGATCGTCGCGTCGTTGTTGCGGCCGATCTGCCGGATGGTCGCGTCATTGTTGGCGCCGTCCTGGTTCACCTGGCTGGTATTGAACGCGCCGTTCTGCAGGATACGGATCACGTTATCGATGCCATTCTGCCCCGCGGCCGCACCATTGCCGCGGCCTTTCTGACTGATCGCGACACTTGGCGCCACCCACGCAGACTTGCCCTGCCCGGAGAACAGCGACGGATAGCTGTGCTGCGCGTGCGCCGCTGATGCGCTCAGCACGCTGATCAGCGCGAGGCCAGCGAGCCTGAGACGAAAAGCGGTCATGGTCAGTAGCCCTTCACGCCAATGCGATTCCAGTAGCCGCGATTGGCCGGATCGAGCGAGCACATCTGGCCCGGTATCGCGTAGGCGCCCTTGTTCGTCTGCACGACACCGCCGCTGAGGCCGCTGCCTTCCTGGATGACACCGGCCGACAGGTTCTTGCCGACCTGCACGACGCAGCCGAGATTGTTGTCGCCGACCTGCGTAACCGACGCTTCGTTATTCTTGCCATACTGCCGGATGCGCGCGTCGTTCGACGTGCCGGTCTGGTTGATCATGCCGGTGTTACCGACCCCGTCCTGCTTGACGGCCGCGGCGTTCCGCGCGCCGTTCTGCGCGATCGCAACGCCATTGGCGCGGCCGTGCTGCTGCACGTCGACCTTCGACTCCTTCGGTGCGTGATAGCCATAACGATCGTACCGGCCCTGCGCTTCTGCAGCGCCTGCGCCAAGGGCTGCGATCAACGCGAGGGACACAAGTTTGAGGCGGGAGTTCATCATGGCTGGCTCCTGGAGTCCAAAACTACGAAGTGATGTCGCGGCAGATTTCACGGCCGCCGGCGCGCACCTTCAGAATGGCGCGGAACTTGGCGCCCCGCTCCATCGAGAATTCCGATGCGCCCAGACGAACCCGCTCGCCGCGCGTCGCATCGAACGGCCCGCCCTGGCTGATGTCGGAAGACCCCGACGCGCCGTTCTTGGTGATGACGAGGGAATACTCGCCCGCCATTGACTTGTCGGCGCGAATGACCGGCGTCACGCGGATGCCGTTGGAGGTGCGATCAATATCGATGTCGCACGAGAAACGCGCCTTCACCTTCTGCACCACGACGACCGCCGGTGCGGGCGCTCGCAACTCAGCCGTCGGCGCGATGGGCGGCGGAACGACTGGCGGAGCGCCATCAAGCTCTGGCGCATCGGCCGGGGGCGCATCGTAGGATTCCACGAATTCAGGCCCGCCCTGCGAGACGACTGCCGTGTTCGGCGCGCCCTGCGCGGCTGATGAGCAGCCAGCCATCACAAGCGCGGCCGAAAGAAGATAGATTCGATTGGTCATGATCGCCTCCTTTGGAGGGGTGGCCCGGCGGTTTGACCCGCCGGGCCGGTTTGGCCTCAGTTACTGGCCTCAGTTGTAGCCGCTCTGCACGACCACCGAGATGTTGCCTTCGCCGCGCTGGCGGACTTCCACGTCCTGGCCGTGGCCGGTCTGGATGATGGCGGAGGCGTTGTTGGCGCCCGCCTGATCCGTAACGGCCCGGTGGCCAGAGCCCATCTGAGCCGTACCGGCGACGTTGTTGTAACCGCGCTGGCGCGTATCAGCCTTGAGACGCAGGCCGTCCTGAGCGGTGACCGCGAGGTTGGCTTCACCGCGCTGCTCGGTCATCGAGTGGTTACGCGTACCGTACTGGTCCATGCGCAGGAAGTTGTTGTAGCCGGTCTGCACGCCAGAGGCGTAGTGACCGCGGCCGCCCTGCACGGTGACGGAACCGTTCCGGTCGCCGTTCTGTGCGATGGCGGCGCCGTGTCCGCGGCCGCCCTGCTCGATCTGGACGCGGTTGCGCCCCTGGGCTTCGGCGACGCCTGCGCCGGCCATGATGGCGACGGCGAGAGCGGCTGAAAGAATGCGTTTCATGGTGCGAACTCCGGTTTTTCCTTCGCGCCTGTTTCCTTCATTGCGCGACACGAGCAACATGCATCGCCGCGCATGACCGGGAGTTGAACGGCAAGTTCAGTCTGCAGTTTTTCTGCAGAATCTGCAGTGAACGGACATTCAGGTTCGCGCTGCTCAGAAGCTCGCTGCGATATCGCAGAAATGCGTGATGTCGTCCTCGTCGTGATAGAGACCGACACCGATGCGCAGCACATCGCCGCGCAGATCGGTGATCACGCCAGCCCGCGCAAACGCATCCTGCCACGCCCGCGCCCGCGGACTCTCCAGCGCAAGGAACCGCGCACGCGGCTGCATGATCGCGGGATTGAGCAGCCGCGCCGAGCCAAGCCCCGTCTCATCCAGCTCCGCCGCCAGCGACATCAGCAACGGATCAACATGCGCATTCACGGCCGCCGTCGTCAGGCCTTCGCGCTTCAGCACCGCCTGCACAGCGTTGAAGCGATACAGCCCAGAAGGATCGAACGTCGCGCCGGCAAGCCGGCGCCCATCCTGCGCATAACCCGCCTGCTCCGGCATCAAGGCGAGATCATCGAACGCCGCGAACCACCCTGTGTTCACAGGCCGAGCACCATAGCCCGGCGGCTCATGCAGAAAGCAGACGCCCTCGCCCGCCATCGCATACTTGTAGCCGCCTGCGAGATAGAAAATGCGATCGCCCACCTTTGACAGATCGACCTCGATCGCCATGAAGGCGTGACGGCCATCGATCACCACCCACGGCCCTTCGGGCCGCGCCAGCGCCGCAAGCTCGTCGATGCGATCAAACACGCGGCCAGAACCAAACATCACATGGCTAACAACGATCAGGTCGAAGTCGCCGCTCCGCGCGCGCGCCATAAACGCGTCGGCAAACAGCGCTTGATCCGTCGCCACGGTCTCTAGCTCAATCGCGTCAGCTTCGGCCCACCGCGCCGACTGGCTAAGAAAACTGTGAAGCTCGCCATCGCTCGCCAGCACGCGCGGCTTGTCCTTCCCCATCTCTGATAGAACGCGCACCAGTAGCTCATGCGTATTCGGCGCAAACACGACAGTCTCTGGCGATGGCAGGTTCAGTTCCATCGCGATGTGTCCCCGCGCCTCGGGCCACACCTCGCCCATGACGCGGTCCCATTTGTGATCCGCCAGCCGCGCGGCGTCGTCCCACGCCGCCTGCTGTCCCTCGAAGCTTGCGTCCGGCCAGAGATGATGATTGTGCGCCGCAAAGTGCAGACGCCCTGGCGCAGCCCCAAGCGATCGTGAAAAGAGGCGCTTGAAGCTCACAGCCTGTTCCTCAGCGCCCAAGGCTCGGGAAAGCAACGCCGCCCCACCGCGCACGATTTTCCTCCGCCGCAAGAAGCAGGCCTAGCACCCGGATGCAACACCACATGCTTGCGCCCATTCTCGCGCTCCCCCAATCTCCCCACATGACATCCGCCATCGTGCAGGTCGATGCCCTCGTTTCCCCGCTGCTGCGCACGCTCGAAGCGCTGGGCGTCATCGCGCGTCACATCCACCCGATAGGCTATACACACCTGCTCGCCCGCGCAGCGCCGCCGCACGAGGAACTCCGCGCCGCGCGCGCCAGGCCGCCCTGGCCCGCCCCCTACTCCGCCCTGCGCCCCCTGCTCGACGAATCAGCCGATCACGCGCTCGCCACCGTCGACGCGATGCACGAGGCCGCCGCGCCGCCGGAGGACACCACCCGCGCCTGGCGCGGCATGCGCACCATCCCGAAAGCGCTCGAAGCGCTTTATCCCCTCGCCGGCGTGCTACCCGCTGTGAATCGCTTCTTCCTCGACCCAACACATCGCGAAGATGCAGACCTGCAGCAGCGCCTGATGCGCCAGCCGCCGCCGGACGACACCGGCGTCATGCTCTTCGGCGACGATCCCGACGCGCGCAACGCGGTGTGGGTGTACGTTCCTGAAAACTACGACCCCTCCACGCCGCATCCCGTGGTCTTCTCGCTTCATGGCGGTTCAGGCCGCGGCCGCGCTTATCTGTGGAGCTGGGTCGCCGCCTGCCGCTCACGCGGCGCCATCCTCGTGGCGCCGACGTCGCTGGGCCAGACCTGGGCGATCCAGGGCGCCGACCGCGACTCGCCGCATCTCGCCAGCATCCTCGCCTTCGTCCGCCGCAAATGGACAATCGATCCGCAGCGCATCCTTCTAACTGGCATGAGCGACGGCGGCACGTTCAGCTACACGTCGGGCCTCCTCGCCGGATCGCCTTTCACGCACCTCGCCCCTGTCGCCGCCGCCTTCCATCCCATGCTCGCCGCCATGGCCGAGGGCGAGCGGATGAACGGCCTGCCCATCCACATCATTCACGGCCAGCGCGACTGGTTGTTCCCGGTCGACATGGCGCGCGAAGCGCAACGACACCTGTCCGGCGC
>CAIKXW010000269.1 GCA_903831485.1 uncultured Alphaproteobacteria bacterium
CCGATCTCGTTCGCCGTCAACGACAAGCAGTACATCGCGATCATGGCGGGTGGCCTGCCGGGCGCAGCACAGCGCAACCAGAGGCCGTCGACTCAGTTCTTCACACCCTCGAACCTGCTCTTGGTGTTCGGGCTCTAGCCTACGGCGCGTGCCGTTCTCCGTTCGGCATCACGGCGCGATCCAAAGTGACATTTTCCAGCACGGCATCCGCGGTTGTGGCCGCCTGCAACCGTGCGTTCGACAAGTTTGCACCCGTCAAATTCGCGCCCGTAAGATCGGCCCCGTAAAGATCCGCATCAGTCAGGTTCGCGCCGGCGAGATTCGCGCCGCGCAAGGTGGCGTAGGGAAGGTCAGCGACCTCCAGATTGACGCCCGTCATATCAATGCGGCCCAGGTTCACCTGGTCGAAGCGGGAACCGCCGAGGTACGCGTTGCGGAACGTCGCGCCGCCGAGCGATACGAGCCGGAAGTCGGAGTCGATGAACTTGGCATCTTCGAAGCTGGCGCGCTGCAGGCGCATGCGGACGAGGATCGCTTCCTTGGCGTAGGCACCGGTGAACTTCGCGCTGGTTCCATCGGCCAGGTAAAGCGTCGCAAACGACATGGTCGCGTTGCTCAGGTCGGCGTTCCGCAGACTCGCACGCGAGAGGTTGGCGCCATCGAGATTGGCTGCGGCAAGGGTCGCGCCCTCGAGGTTGGCGAGGTAAAGGTTCGCGCCGCCAAGCGTTGCAGAGGCAAGGTTGGCGCCCTTCAGGTCGCGGCGCTGCAGGTCGGCGCCGGCGAGGTTGCAGCCCGGACAGTCGCGCGCCAGGCCCGCAAGGAACGCCACCTCGGGCGCGCCTTGCGCAAGGGCTGGCGCGGCCAGCAGCGACCCCGCCAGGGCGAGAATCAGCGCTTTCATGGCGACACTCTAGCGTCTGAACGAGAGTGGTACAGTTCCGCTCCATGAAGCGATGGATTGCCGCGGCGGCGATGCTGGCCGGAAGCGCCCTGGCCCAGCCGGCAGGCGACCTGCGCGACCTGTCGGTCGGGCTTCCGGCGGCGCGGCTGCCGACCGAGGGGTACTTCGCATTCGCGTGCGGCAGCAACGGCGGCACGCCTCTGGAACCCATCGACGACTGGACCGCCTTCCGCCAGTGCGCGCCCGACCGCGCGACCGGCCTGTACGAGGTTTACTACGAGTACGACGACGAGGGGGACTACACCCTGCGGATGCTGGCGGACGTAGTGGGGGACGGCGAGCGCGTCGGCATGCGGCAGTTCTACGGAACGAGGGTGGCGGGACATCCGGCGGTGCTATCGGTTCTTTTCGACGAAACGGGCGTGGCACAGGCGGTCCGCGTCGTTACCGACCAGCGCGCCGACGTCGAGTCGCGGCGCAATGCGTACCTGCTGCGCGTCGCCATCATGAATTCCTACGGACACGATGGCTGGACGTGCATCGACATGCCACTCGCCGAAGGCGAGACGCCGGTCGGGCAGTTCTCCGTCAAAGCGCGTTGCGAGAAGGTAGTGGGCACGAGGCGCATGATCGTCGAGGCGCACCTGTACCGCAAAGCGGGTCAAACCGGCTTTGATCGCGCCGGCGATGCATTGGACGGCGATTTCTTCAGCCTCGGGCGCTGGGAGATTTGGGGCAGCGCGCGGTAATGCCGGAACAAAAAAAAGCGGGACTGGCGTCCCGCCTTTTTCTGGTGCGCCGCGCTCCTAGAGTAGATCGGCGAAGTGGCGCATGCCGAGCATGCCGAACAGCATGGGGATCGAGAACATCGTGTTGAAGCGCGAGGTGAGGAAGGCCGTGCGGGCCGCCTTCTTCTTCTCGTCATCGGTGACCTGCACCATGCCAAGGGCCTTCTTCTGGTTCGGCCAGATGATGAACCAGACGTTGAACGCCATCACGAGGCCGAGCCACATGCCAAAGCCGATGGTGGCGGAGTCGGCGCGGCCATCGATCAGGCCAAGGGCCAATGCATCGACTAGATAGCCGCCCGCCAGCGCGAGGACGACCCCCGCCAACACGGTCGCGGCAGCAGCCCAGCGGAACCACCAAAGCGCGCGGGGCGCGATGAACTTGCTGACGGCGGGTTTCATCTCCGCCGGAATCTCCGCCATGCTCGGCGCCTGCACGAAGTTGAAATACCAAAGCAGGCCGATCCACATGATGCCCGCGATGACGTGAATCCAGCGGAACAGGAAGCCGACGATGCCGGCGTGGCCTTCGGGCAGCGGCGCGCCGACCCCGTCGCCGATGACCATGATGAGCGCCACCATGATCGCCGTGATGACGAGCCCCAGCACCACAGTGGTCGCGAGCGAATCGAACGGACTTTTCATGGACACCCCCGGCAGCCTTTGA
>CAIKXW010000270.1 GCA_903831485.1 uncultured Alphaproteobacteria bacterium
GCTGGTCTGCGCGCCGCCATTTGCGCTCGACTATGTCGCGGCGCACGAGGTGGCGCACATCAAGGAGATGAACCACTCCAGCCGGTTCTGGAAACAGGTCGAGCGCTGCTATCCCGACTGGCGCGAAGCGCGCGACTGGCTGCACACGCGCGGCGGCGCTCTGCATTCCATCGGCGATACCTGAAACTGATGATCTGACCTGGCCTGGTCACGCCGCCCTGCGCGCAGCGCGGAGATGTGCGTCCTCGGCACTGCTGACCAGGCACAAAAAAAGAGAGGCGCACAACGTGCGCCTCTCTCTCATTGGTCTTGCATTCAAACCTAGAACTTGGCCGTGACGCCGACGACGTATTCGCGGCCGAAACCGCCATCGATGTTGTTGCCGGCTCCATAGATGCCGCGCGGCTCGTCCGTGTCGAACAGGTTATTGATCGTCAGACGGAGCTGGTAGTTGTCGGTCAGGTCGTAGGATGCGTTGTAGTTGAAGAACCAGAACTCGTCCGCCACGAAGGCCGGTGTCTGTTCCCGGATGTTCGTCTTGGCAAGCAGCACGTTGCTGACCGTCGCGCTGGTGTAGAGCGACGACAGCGTATGCTGGAACGCACCGAGGGTGTGGCGCGTGTCGAGACGGAACTCGTGCTCCGGGTTCGAGTGCTCGCCGCCAATCCGGTCGTCACGGGTGACGCCATTGCTGAAGATGTCATAGCGCTGCGTGTGGAAGTACGAACCGCGAAGGTCGATACCGCCCCAATCCTTCATCATGTCGCCAACCAGCGGCACTTCGTTCAGGTCGAAGTTGTAGCGGATCTCGGCGTTCACACCGCGGAATTCCCGCTTGCCCAGGTTGAGGTTGGAGAAGGCCGCGAAGGCGATCTCGAACGGCACCTGGTTGGTGGCGGGAGCGCCGGCCAGCACGCCAGCAATCCCAGGGTTGCCCGTGATGGCGTTGCTCGTCGGAACGACGAACTGGCCGCCGGGGCCCGTGGGCGTGCCGAACAGGATGGCCTCGCAGGCGCGGTAACCGCCAACGATGGAGTTCGGGAAGGTCGTGTCATCGAAGCACGGACCCGCGAAGGTGCCCGGACCGACCAGGCCGATCTCGTTCTTGAGATCGACGTTGAAGTAGTCGACCGCAATGACGAGGCGCGGGATGAAGCTGGGCTCGAAGGTAAAGCCAAGCGTGTAGGTGTTGGCTTCTTCGTTCGACAGGCCCGGGTTGCCGCCAGCGTTTGCCGGAACCGTGCCGCCGACCGCAACGAAGGTCGACAGGAAGTTCGCCGCATCCGTTGCGTTGGTTGCGATACCAAGGTCCTGCACCGCCTGGATACAGTTGGCGCGACGTGTGGCAGGCGCCGGACCCTGCGTGATCTGCGCGGTATCGCAGGGATGGTTGGCGCGAGCCAGTCCCGTGAAGGCGACGGTGAACGGACCGACGAGTTCGACGAGCGAGGCCGAACGGACCGTGCGCGAGTTGGCGGCGCGGATCGTCAGGTCGTCGATCGGTTTCCAGCGCAGCGCGTAGTTGAACGTGTCGTCCTTCGTGCCTTCGCCGGAGAAGACAACCGTAGAGGACTGCTGATCGCGTTCCACGATCCGCTGCGCGTAGGACAGTTCGAGTTCCTGGAAGCCGGGGAAGGTGAAGCCGCCGCCGAAAATCGGTAGGTTCGCCTCGAAACCGTATTCCTTGAATTCGAGCGAGCCTTCGCCGCGGCCCTGCGGGGCCGTGCGGCCCGCGCCGATCTGGGTATCACGGGCAGGTTCGAACTCAGCCGACTCCTTGCGGTATTCAGCCTGGACACCAGCGCGGAACGTACCACCCGGCAACTCGAACACGTCCGAGCCGAGCGAGGCCGAATAGTATTCCAGCGTGTTGAGGGCGTGAACGTTCGCGGTTCCGAGCACATAGTCCACCGCTGCCGGATCAAGCGCGCCATTGCCGTCGCCGAACAGGTTCAGCGGACGGCAGGCCGCAACCTGCGCAGCCGTGGGCGTGAGGCCGGTCGTTGTCACGATGCCGCCGACGCCCGGGTTGCGGATGTTGATGCGCTCAGGCGCGGCAAGCGTCTGCTGACGGCAGACCGCCTGCCCGCTGCCGTTGCGGACAACGTCCGTCGCCATGGCGAACTCGGCGTCCAGGAAGTCCGGGCGCTCGGAGTTCTGTTCCGAACGACCGTAGGAGCCCGCAACATCCCAGTAGAAGTCGGACGGGCCAAAGGTGAAGTCGCCTTCGAGGCTCTGGATGATCTGGTAGTTTTCGGATTCGAAGGTGGATTTCGTGCCTTCGCCGCCGAGCACGTCTGACAGGGCGCGGCCGAGATAGAGGACGCGCTGGCCGCCGATCGTCGGTAAGACGGCGCCGTTGGCCTGGAGCTGGTTGATCGTGCTGAGCGAAGCAGCCGTGAGGTAGGGGTTCTGATCGATATAGATCGGGATCGCCTGCCCGCCCGCCTGCGCGCTGCCGCCAACCGCGTTGGTCACGGCGCCGCCGCTCTGCTCGAACTTGTTGTTGGTGTACATCAGGGTCGAGCGGTAACGCAGGTTATCGCTGAGGTCGTAATGGCCGTTGGCGGCGAGCGAGATACGCTCGTTGCCGGCCTGGTACTGCGCGTGGCCAAGCGCGGTGGAATCGTATCCCTGGCCGTTATACATGGCGCCGATACGGCCCGGCACGGTCGAGCTCAGCTGGCCCGGGTTGTAGGACACCAGGTTGCCAGACGAATCAAACGCCAGCGGAACAGCGATGCGCGGGAAGAGCGCGCTGGTCGCCGGGTTGGTGTTCGGGATGGTGGTCAGGTAGCCGTTGTTGGCGTTGACCGCTCCGGTGGTCGGGTTGGTCGTCCCGTAGGTGCCCATGAAGAGCAGCGGGTTGAGGTTGGGGTTCGCCGCAAAGTATTCGTTCGGTGTCGGACGGTTACGCTGAAGCAGCGCCACGGCCAGCGTGCTGAGCTGGGTAGCCGAGAGGCCGGCCGTGTTGGTGCCCGGCGCGAGCGACGAGATGACGCTCGCGGCCGAAACGCCTGTGGGCAAGGACGACGGCGCGAAGAACGAGAAGCCTTGTGGATCGGCGCCCGGACGCGTGAGGGCGCCAGGGAGCGCGGTCGCCGGGGATAGGATCGTGTTGGTCGAGAAGCCGGCGCCGAAGAGGTTGCTTGTCACCAGCGTGCCGCCCAGGGAGGTAAGCGGGTTGGAGAGCGCAAGCGGGCCGAAGAACGTCGCCTGGACGCCGTCGGTGGCCGACGGCTGGAAGGCGGGTGTGAGCGTTCCGCCCGCGAGCAGGGTGCTAACAGCAGCCTGGGCGTTGAAGGCGCCCGTATTACGGACCGAGCCTTCATAAGGATTGGCGATGCCCGAGCCTGCATAGCGAGCCGGTGTGTCCGCGGAGGCGCCGATAAAGTCCGCCTTGGCGTAGTCGCCCGAGACAACGATGTTGCCCTGGCCGTCCATGATGTCCGAGCCCCAGAGGCCGGACAGGCGATAGTTCTCGCCGTCACCCAGTTCGGAGACGCCGGCCTGTGCGCGGAGCTCCAGGCCTTCATAGTCGTCGCGCGTGATCAGGTTGACCACCCCGCCGACCGCGTCGGCGCCGTAGATCGCGCCGCCGGTGCCGGCCAGCACGTCAACGCGCTGGAGCATTTGCGGGTTGATGGAGGTCAGGTCGACCTGCGAGCCCGAGGCGTTGCCCGGAACGAAGACTGAGCCGGGGTTCGAGGGGACGATGCGGCGTCCGTTGAGAAGGGTCAGGGTGCGCTGGGTGCCGAGGTCGAGCACGTCCGGGAAGGCGAACGAGTCGCCGTTCTGCGTCTGCGCGCCGCGCGCGTTGGTGCCGATGCCGACGATGGGCAGGTCTTCGAGAACGTCGACAACGTTCGCGACCTGGCGATTATCGATCTGCTCGGCGCCAATCTCGAAGGTGGGGTTCGGGTTGTCCAGCGATTCAGTGCGCAGGCGCGTGCCGGTGATGACGACGACATCGCCATCCTGAGCTTCAGCAGCCGGCTGAGCCGATGTGGTCGGCACGGTGTCCTGCGCGTAGGCGGCGAAGGAGAGGCCGGGCGCCGCTGTAAGCGCCACAAAAAGCGTTGAGCGCAGGAGATGCGCTTTCGCAGTAGTTTTCACGATTTTGTCCCCTTAAATGCCTGACCACTGGACGCGCTATCACGTCCTTGGACCGTCTTTTCCCCGGGACAAAGCGACTTCTCCCAGCGGTTTGACGGAAGCGCCACATTCCCGTCATAAACTCGGAGGCGTCAATCGGGGTCGGAGGGGCCCGAAGGATTTTCTGCAAACCTGCCGGAATGTGCAGCATTTCTGCATCAGCCCGCGCAACACAGGCAAAGGATTCCAATGCGGGGCATGAAACTCCTTGCGTAAGTCTGTTTTGCGACATCCTCCGCGAAACATTCTTGCTGCATTTGCGCGCCTCGCGGCGCCTGGCGCACGCCTCGAACACTCAGGCCGCGCTATCCGCCGGACAGGTTTTCCACAGGCGTTGCTATCAAGGCGCACTCGACCCGTCGGAACACTGTCCGGACAGCCAGCGCCCGCTGGAGTTCTCGCGTCAGGCGATTGTCAGCGGCCGCACTCAGCCTTAACGCGAAGCCTGCGCGCCTGGCGCTGCACGCTGCAAGCCCGCTCAAATCCGGGCTTGCACGGACTTGAGCGGGCTTGCACGGACTTGCACGCACTTGCCATGAGACTCAGGCGTCCACTTCGGCTTCCAGCGCGAATTCCTGGATGAATTCGCGGCGGGGCTCGACAAGGTCACCCATCAGCTTGGAAAACATCTCGTCGGCGGTGTCGGCATGGTCGACCTTCACCTGCAGCAGCAGCCGGGCGTTCGGATCGAGCGTGGTTTCCCAGAGCTGTTCCGGGTTCACTCGCCAAGGCCCTTGTAGCGCTGGATCTTGATGCCGCGCTCGCCGGCCTCGAGGACGGCGGCAAGGAGCGAAACGGGCCCGAAGATCTGGCTCTCGCCGATCTTCTCATGGCGCAGCACGCAGCGGCCGGCATAGACGTCGCCCAAAGCTTCAGCGCGTTCGGCCAGGCGGCGCGCGTCCGGCGTCGACAGCAACTGCGGATCGAGCGCCGCTTTCTCCTCGACGCCGCGAACCTTGCGCGAGGAGACGACAGCGCCCCGGGCGCGCGCTGACTCTGGCGGTCCGCGCGCCCGAAGCGCTCCGTCAGTGAATTTACACCACCTCAGTGGACGCTACCCGGAGCGTAACCCGACCAAAGATCTGTCGACGACACCTTCGTGGATCGATGCGCGAAGGCTCCGCTCCCTGAGTCGCGCACCAGCCTGCGTAGCATGACAGGCAGCAA
>CAIKXW010000271.1 GCA_903831485.1 uncultured Alphaproteobacteria bacterium
CCGATCTCGTCATTCCTTCTGCGCGTCGAGACGGTCCTTGCCCCGGTCGCCGCCGACGGCTCCCTGCGCAAGGCGATCGTGGACAATCGAAGCACAGCCGCGGCTCTCTCGGCCGACATTGCCCGCGCAATCTCGGCCGCGCGGTCGGCACAGGCCGTCGAGATCGAGAAGGCCGTCGGCCTGTTCGTCGACCACGCGATCGGCAAGATGGTCACCATCTGCCGGGCAATCCGTGTGGCTCGTGTAAACGTTGATATATAAGGGATTTAGAGAGGTCTGATCTTCCGGCCCACACAGGTTTTCCACACACTCCTTGGTCCACTTGTGGACGGTCCTGGCTGGGGGCCTCATAGCCTTGCGCCAGAGCGCAGGGGGAGCGGTTGGTCGACAGCGGCGTGCTCATCGTAATTGGCTGTCCGTCGTCAGATAATTTGAGACAGATCGGGTCTATTTAGAAGAGAGGCTCCTGCGCATCTGCTGATTGATGTTAAGCGGCGATTGCACGGTGGTTCAAGCGTCTGGATTTGATGGTCTGTCGTTTAATCCTTTCTCGTTCCAGGAGGATGGTCTGGCCGCGCCCGAAGTAGACGTCGGCCGGTGTCAGATTGCCGATGGCCTCGTGGTAACGCTGATGGTTGTAATGATCGACGAAGGCATTGATCTGAGCCTCGAGATCGCCGGGCAGATAGTAGTTCTCGAGCAGGACGCGGTTCTTCAACGTCTGGTGCCAGCGTTCGATCTTGCCCTGGGTCTGGGGATGGAAGGGAGCGCCACGGATATGCTTGATGCCGCGGTCCTCGAGCCATTCCGCCAGATCGCCGGCGATGTACGAGGAACCGTTGTCGCTCAGCAGACGTGGCCGATGGGCGACCTGGGCGCTCTCGCAGCCTGATGCCGTGAGCGCCAGTTCCAGGGTGTCAGTCACATCCTCGACCTTCATCGTCGTGCATAGCTTCCAGGAGATGATGTAACGCGAGAAGTCGTCGAGGATGGTCGACAGATAGAACCAGCCCCAGCCGATCACCTTGAGATAGGTGAAGTCGGTCTGCCACAGCTGGTTCGGCGCCGTCGTCTTGTCTTTGAACTCGTCGGCAGCTGTCACGACGATGAAGGCTGGGCTGGTGATCAGGTCGTGCGCCTTGAGCAGCCGATAGACCGATGCCTCGGAGACAAAGTATTTCTTCACATCGGTGAAGCGCGTCGCCACCTCCCGCGGCGACAGCTCTGGCTCGTCCAGTGCCAACTCGACGATCTGTTCCCGAACCTCCTCCGGGATCTTGTTCCACACCCGCCGGGGCCGCGACGGCTTGTCTTCCAGTGCCTCGGGCCCGCCGGCCTGCAGGCGGGCATACCACCGGTAAAACGTCATCGGCAGGATACCGAGCGTAGCCAGCGTCCGACGAACCGGCAGGTGCGATTGCTCGACCAGGCGGATGATCTCCAGCTTCTCGGAGCCGGGGTATCTCATTCCCCGTCTCCCCCATCCGCGATCATGCTTTTTTTAAGCAGACGCAGTTCAAGCGCCTGCTCGGCCACGACCTCCTTCAGGGCCCGCGCTTCACGGCGAAGGTCCGTCACCTCGCTGCTCGTCGCCGCGCGTGCCGTGTCGCCCGCCAGCCGGCGCTTGCCAGCTTCCAGAAACTCCTTCGACCAGCTGTAATAAAGACCCTCGGCGATTCCCTCCCGGCGGCACAGCTCGGCAATGCTCGACTCGCCACGCAGGCCGTCCAGGACGACACGGATCTTCTCTTCAGCTGAATAGTGCTTACGGGTCGCCCGGCGGATGTTCTTCACAAGGCGCTCGGATGGCGAATTACTCGTAGTCGATTTCTGTCTCATCTCGTTCCCCTGGCGATGACGATGAGCCGGAAATCCTCTCTTCCTCAAGACGCTAAATCCGTATCAGTGGTCCTGACGCCGGACAGATCTGCCGCCGGGGCGCTACCGGCTGCGCACGCTGCATCCCGGCGCGACGGTCGATGTCGAGCATGAAGGCGGGCCTTTCCCCGGCCTGCGGGTGACGGCGTCGGGTGTCGAGGCTTTGCCGCCGGGTTCAGGCGAGGCGGGAACCATCGCGTTCGTGAACGAGGCGGGCTTCGAGCTGGCGGCGCTGATCGAGGACCGGACCTGGACGCGCGAGGCGCTGACCGTGCCGGAGGTGATCTCGCTGCAGGCCTTCCGCGATCTCTTCGCCGCCGCGACCCTGCGGCCGGGCGAC
>CAIKXW010000272.1 GCA_903831485.1 uncultured Alphaproteobacteria bacterium
CAGCCCCTTCCCAATGGCGCAACGCTGGTCGCCTTCATGGACGTCACCGCCGCACGCAAGGTGGAGCAGGCCCTGAAGGACAAGAACGAAGCGCTGCAGGCCGCCGACAAGCTGAAGAACGAGTTCGTGCAGAACGTGTCCTACCAGCTGCGCTCCCCGCTCACGACCATCCTCGGCTATGCCGAACTGCTCGAGAGTGAACGCCCCGGCCCGCTGAGCGACAAGCAGCGCGAGCAGGTCGACTCGATCCTGTCAGCCGCCGACCATCTCTCGAAGGTGATCGACAACATCCTCGACCTCGCCATGATCGAGGCCGGCAAGATGGAGCTCGAACTCTCCAGCTTCTCGCTGCGCTCCGCCATGGAAGGCGCGGTCGACCTCGTCGTCTCCTCCGCCCTCAACACGAAAGTGCGTGTCGAGATCCTGTGCGACGATCGCATCGGCAACATCCACGCCGACGAGCGCCGCATCAAGCAGGTGCTGTTCAACCTGCTGACCAACGCCCTGCGTTTCACGGGCGCCGGCGGCCACATCAAGATCGAGGCGTCCAAGCCTGTGCCGAGCGAGAACATCATTCGTCTCGCCGTCTCGGACAATGGCAAGGGCATCGCGCCGGACCGGCAGTCGAGCGTGTTCGACAGTTTCATCTCCGACACACGCGGCGCGGGCCTTGGCCTCGCGCTGGTGCGGTCCTTCGTGGAGCTGCATGGCGGCGACGTGAAGATCAAGTCGGCGCCGGGCGCGGGCACATCGGTGATCTGCCAGCTTCCCGAGATGGCCTCGCCGCGCACAGGTCGCACCGAGCTGGAGCTTGGGCCCGAGGCTGTCGCCGGCCAGACCTCGCTGTAACGCGCGCTACCGTAACAACGCCGTGAGGCGCTTGGCTGTCCGCATGCGCAGGCCCTTGACGGACGCTACGTCGCTCACCTTCTAACCTCCGCAAGCATTCGCGTGGAGGACACCATGATCACTAGCAACCGCCGCCTGCCGGTCATTGCCGCTGGCGCTCTTCTGGTCGCACTGGCGCAGCCCGCACTGGCGCAGAAGCCGATCACCAACCCGCCCGTCGCATCCATCCTGACATGGACGCAGAAGCAGCAACTCGAACGCTATCCGGCGATCGAGACCGTCTATGCAGTGGACACCATCAAGAAGGGCGACAAGGTTCGCGCCCTGCCTGCAGCAGCCACACAGATCGATCCGGAAATTGCCTTCAACAAGCGCGCATCGACGCTCGACGCCTTCATGAAGGACAACCGCATCACCGGACTTGTTGCGATCAAGAATGGTGAGGTGGTGCTGGAGAAATACGCGCTCGGCCGCAAGCCGGAAGATCGCTGGACGTCGTTCTCCGTCGCCAAGTCGATGACCGCAATCCTGATGGGCGCCGCCATCAAGGATGGCTGGATCAAGAACGTGCATGAGCCTGTCACCCGCTACCTGCCCGAGCTGAAGGGCTCCGCCTATGACGGCGTCAGCATCCGCCAGCTGATCTCGATGCAGACCGGCGTGAAGTGGGACGAGAATTACGCCAGCCAGCAATCGGACGTCGCCCGCGCCAGCACCGCGCCCTTCACCGGCGGCAATCCGGTCGAGAACAATCCGCTGCTGAAATACATGGCCAAGCTGCCGAAGAAGACCACGCCGGGCGAGGAGTGGGCCTACAAGACCGGCGAGACAGACCTCGCCGGCATGGTCCTCGTCCGCGCGCTCGCGGGCAAGTCGCTGGCGCAATACGCCTCCGAGAAAATCTGGGGGCCTTATGGCATGGAGCAGGACGGCATCTGGATGCAGGACAAGGCCGGCCTCAATCGCGGCGGCTGCTGCATGAGCATGACGCTCCGCGACTATGGCCGCATCGGCCAGTTCATGCTCGAGGGCGGCAAGATCGACGGCAAGGAAATCCTCGCCCCGGGCTGGGTCGAGGAGTCGACCACGAACCACGCCCCGCCGAAATCGCGCGCGAAAGGCGAGAGCTACGGCTATTTCTGGTGGCCGATGGAAGGCGGCTATTACGCGGTCGGCATCTATGGCCAGGGCATCTATGTCTATCCGGAAGACAACCTCGTGATCGCGATCAATTCGGCGATGCCCAAGGCGTCCGACCGTGTGCAGAGCCAGAAGGTCCGGGCCGTGATCAACGCCGTTCGCGCCGCCGCTAACGGCGGCCCCAACGGGCAAGGCCGGATCCCGCGCGGCTGATCTCGCCGCGCGCATGAGCCCGATTGACAGCCGGGGCGGGCGACACAAGTTTAGGGCATGCTTCCGAAGCTGACCCGCATCCTGCTGGCGCTCGTCACGGCCTTCGTCTTCACCGGACAGATGGAGGCCGCAGCCGAGCATTGCGCGCGCCTCGCTCATGAGGCGGCGTCTGCGCAGGCAAGCAAGGCCGCAGCGCTATGCCACGAAACCGCAGCGGCGGTTGCCTCTACGCACCACAACCCCACCAGCGAAGCCTCGCATCATCCGCCATCGCATGAGCAGGCGCCCTCGTCTGACCACTGCGAATGCGTCGCCGCACTGCATGGCTTCACGAAGTTTTCCGGCGCTCTCACCAGCGGCCATGTCGTCCCCTATGCCTGGCTGCCGCCGGAACCCGCCAGCTTTGCCTCAAGCCGGCCCGACCCGGATCTTCGGCCGCCACGCGCCTGACCTGAACCGCCACGCCCGCCTGGCCCCAGAGGCCGGGTCCATACGGTTTCAGTTCAGGACTTCCCCATGCCACGTCACATCCTGATCGCTTCGGCGATCCTCCTCGCGCCATCCGCAATGGCGCAGACGCCAGACCATTCGGACCACTCATCGCACGCGCCCGCCACCCAAGCGCAAGCACCCGCGGACGACCATGCCGGCCACGAGGGCCACACACCGCCAGCCACCACGACCGGCCACGCCGGTCATGACGAAGCCGGCGCCCAGCATCACGACATGCGCAGCGCACTCGGCGACTACGCCATGAGCCGCGACGCCAGCGGCACGTCGTGGCGGCCTGCCGCTGCCCCGCATCACATGGCGATGACTGAGGCCGGCGGCTGGATGCTGATGGCCCACGGCAAGATCGACTTCGTCTCCACGTCGCAGAACGGTCCGCGCGGAGACGAAAAGGGCTTTGCCGCCGGCATGCTGATGGGCACGGCGCAACGGCGTTTCGATGACGGAAGCGCGCTGCAGTTCCGCGGCGCCATCAGCCCAGACCCGCTGATGGGCAAGCGCGGCTACCCCCTGCTCCTGGCTGCTGGCGAGACAGCCGATGGCGTCGAGACGCTGGTGGACCACCAGCATCCGCACGACCTGTTCATGGAACTGTCGGCGAGCTATTCGCGCCAGCTTGGGCAAGGCCAGAGCGTGTTCGTCTATGCGGGCCTGCCGGGCGAGCCCGCCTTCGGCCCGCCGGCCTTCATGCACCGCCCCGCCGCCGAGCCGAACCCGGAAGCGCCGATCACCCACCACTGGCTCGACTCGACGCACATCTCGTACGGCGTGCTGACAGCGGGCTATGTGAATGGCGACATCAAGATCGAGGCCTCGCGATTCCGCGGCCGCGAGTCGGACCAGGACCGCTATGACATCGAGACCGGCGAGCTGGATTCAACCGCGGTGCGCCTGTCGTGGAATCCCAGCGACAACCTCGCCCTGCAGGCAAGCTGGGCCGACATCACCTCGCCAGAGCAGCTTGAGCCCGATGTCGATGTCGTCAAATGGTCTGCCAGCGCGCTCTACACGCAGTCCTTCGGCGACAGGACCCTGTCGCTGAGCGGCGCGTTTGCACGCAAGGACAACAGCGAGGGCGTCGTCCTCGACGCCTGGCTGGGGGAAGCGGCGCTGCAGCTCGGCCCGGACTGGACGCTGTTCTCGCGCGTCGAGGCGATCGAGACGGACGAGCTTGGCCTGATCCATCACGGCCCGGTCGAGGAAGTGGCGCGGGCCACCTTGGGTGTGTCCCGCGACTTCCGGCTTTCGGGCAGTCTCGTGATGGCGATCGGGGCGTCGGCCACGCAGAACTGGGCCAGCGATGCACTGTCGCCGCTTTACGACGGCGACCCAACAGGCGCGCTGGCGTTCGTCCGCTTCAAGATCATGTAGGGCCTGGATCCCCGCCTGGCGTCAGCCGGGCGGGGACTGCATGAAGCTTTCGACCAGCGAACCAGACAGCAGCCGCCAGCCATCGACCAGCACGAAGAAGATCAGCTTGAACGGCAGGGAGATGGTGACGGGCGGCAGCATCATCATGCCCATCGCCATCAGGATCGACGACACGACGAGATCGATCACGAGGAAGGGCAGGAAGATCATGAAGCCGATCTCGAAGGCGCGCTTCAGCTCCGAGATCATGAAAGCCGGCGCCAGCACGTGGAATGGCGCATCGGCGGCGCTCTGCAGATTCTGGATGTTGGCCATGCCGGCGAACATCGCGACGTCGGCCTCGTTGGCGTGGGCGCCCATGAAGGCCTGAATGGGGCCCAGCGTGCGCGGGATCGCCTCCTCCAGCGTGATCGCCTCGGCCATGTAGGGCTGGATGCCGGCCTCGTAGGACGCCGTGAAGGTCGGCGCCATGACGAAGGCGGTAAGGAAAAGCGCCAGCGAGATAATGACGGAGTTGGGCGGCGCGTTCTGAAGGCCGATGGCGGTCCGCACCAGCGACAGCACGATGACGATCCGCACGAACGACGTGGTCATCACGAGGATGGACGGCGCGAGCGAGAGAACCGTGATCGCCGCGATCAGCTGGACGATGCCTGACGTCAGCCCCTGCCCCGTGCCGAGATCGACCGACACGGTCTGCGGCAGCGCCTCGGGCGCGACCAAGAACACCAGCAGGATCGCCGGTGCAAAACGGAGCAGCCGCGCGATCATCGCTTGAACTCGTCGGGCTTGGGTTCATCAGGCGCGATCGGCTTGAACGGCGCTGGCGCATCGCGCGAGGCGATCAGCACGTCGCCGCTCGGCGCGGTCGAAAGCAGGTGCTCGGTGTCGCCCCAGCGCACGACGACCAGCTTGCGCCGCATGTCGAGCGAGCGCCATTCGACGACTTTCAGGTCGTGACTGACCGCGCCCGTCTTGAGGCCGATACGGCTGCCATATTTGCGCAGCAGCCATGTGCCGCCCAGCAGCAGGCCAAGCACGAAGGCCAGGGCGGCGATGGCCTTGATGGCGGAGAGAAAGTCCATGGGTGGACAGCCAGCTGTCGGCCGTGCGGCCGGTTTGTTGGTTAATGCATCGGAAATGCCGGTAAACGAAAGGTTAACGCCGGCCCGCGGCCTTTAAGACGGCCTTAAGCAAAGCGGTAAATTCTGCCGGGCGATGGGCTTGTCTGGAGGCTGGCCCCAAACGGAATTGAGCCATGTCGGACCCGACGCAGATCTCGGTTTTCCAGCTGATGAAGTCCCGCATGCAGATGCTGGGCGAGCGTCAGAAGGTCATCGCGCAGAACGTAGCCAACGTTTCGACGCCGGGGTACGTGCCCGGCGACATCGACCAGAAGGCCTTTGCCGCGACCCTGCAGCGCATGGCTGGCAAATCCGCCGGGCCGGGCCGAACGGCCATGTTTGCTACGCAGGCCGGCCACATGGCGCCGAATCACGGAGCGGGCGCGCCTGCCCTGTCTGTCCGGAAATCCCCTGACTCCGAAACCACGCTCGACGGCAACGCCGTGGTGGTCGAAGAGCAGATGATGAAGATCGCCGAAACCCGAATGGATTTCGAGACCATGGTTGGCCTGTACCAGAAGAGTCTGGGCCTGCTGAGGCTGGCGTCGCGCGCACCCGGAAGGTAAGCGGCTGACGTCTCGAGGAGACGCAACACATGTCATCCGACCTCATGTCCGCCATGGGCGCGGCCGCGACGGGATTGCGCGCGCAGACAGTGCGCATCCGTATCGCGGCGGAGAATCTCGCCAACGCAGACGCCACCGCCAACACGCCGGGCGGCGATCCGTACCGCCGCAAGGCGCCGGTGTTTCGCACGCTTTACGATCGAGAGATCGGCGCTGACACGGTGAAGGTCACGAGCGCGCGGATGGACATGTCGCCCTTCCAGCTGAAATTCGATCCGTCGCACCCGGCCGCCGATGCGAACGGCTATGTGAAGACGTCGAACGTATCTTCCCTGATCGAGATGGCCGACCTGCGCGAGGCGCAGCGCGCCTATGAAGCCAACCTCAACGTCATCGAGTCGAGCCGGGCGATGATGCTCGGCGTCGTCTCGCTGCTGAAAGCGTGAGGTAGCGCCAGATGTCGGATCTTGGTCTTTCAGCGGTCAAGGCCTATGGCGGTGTCGCCCAGACGATCGGCGGCATGGCCGGCGGCAAGGAGTCGGGCGGCATCGAAGGCCCCGACTTCGGCAAGATGCTCAACTCGGCCGTCGGCGCCATCAGCGGTGCGGGCAATGCGGCGGAAACCGCGGTGACGAACGCCGCCATGGGCCGCGGCGACCTGGTCGACGTGGTGACGGCGGTAGCGGCTGCCGAAGCAACGCTGGAAACCGTGATCGCGGTGCGCGACGAGGTCATCAAGGCCTATCAGGAAATCATGCGCATGCCGATCTGACGCCGCTTCGCGTTGGCTGGAGTGCGTGGCTTTCAATGAAAGTCGCGGGACTTCGGCAGGATGCGGACGTCGCGGGGATGGCGGAAGAGGCCGTCGGGGCCTTTGGGGCGGCGCGGGTGTTGCGGGTGCTTGATCTCGTCGGCGCGGGTGAGCTCCGTTTCGACAACATGATCCTCCGACAGGCGTTCGAGTTCGGATGAGCGGTCGAAAGCGCGCGCGGCCATCAGGTGTGTGACGCCTTCCTTGCTCCGCTGCACCCTGCCCTCCATCAGCAGCAGGCGCGCGCCCATAATTTCGGCGCGGAATTTCTCGAAGGTACGCGCCCACAGCAGCGCATTCGTGATGCCGGTTTCGTCCTCCAGCGTGATGAAGATCGCCTTGCCATTGCCGGGCCTCTGCCGCACCAGCACGATGCCGGCCGTGCGCGCCCAGTAGCCCTCCTTGAGCTCACTAGTTTGCTTGCAGGACATGATACGCTGCGCCTCGAACACCGGACGCAGCATCTGCATCGGATGCGCCTTCAGCGAAAGACGCATGGTCTGGTAGTCGGCGGCGACATGCTCGCCGAGCGGCATGTCGGGCAGTAAGCTTTCCGGCTCCTCGCCCAGTTCGCGCGCACGGGCATGCGCGAAGAGCGGCAACACATCATCATCCGGCAGGCGGCGCACATCCCACAACGCCTCGCGCCTGTCCTGCGCCAGCGAGCGAAAGGCGTCGGCATCCGCCAACCGCCGCAGCATGGGCGCAGAGACACGCCCGCGTTCGCGCATGTCGGCGACGCTGGCAAAGCCCTGCCCCCGCGCCGCGACGAGTGCATCGGCGTCCTCCTGGCGCATGCCATCGACCTGGCGGAAACCGAGACGCAGGGCGAGCGATCCATCCGCGCGCCGTTCCAGCGTGTTGTCGTAGTGGCTGTAATTGACGTCCACCGGCCGCGCCTCGACGCCATGCTCCTGCGCATCGCGCACAATCTGCGCCGGGGCGTAGAAGCCCATCGGCTGCGCGTTCAGCAGAGCGCAGGCAAATGCCGCCGGATGATGGCATTTCAGCCAGGACGAGACATAGACAAGCTGGGCAAAGGCCGCTGCGTGGCTTTCGGGGAAGCCGTAACTGCCAAACCCCTTGATCTGGTCGAAACAGCGCTGGGCGAACTCCGGATCATAGCCGCGCGCGATCATGCGCTTCACCATGAGATGCTCGAACGAGCCGATCGTGCCGACATTGCGGAAGGTGGCCATCGCGCGGCGCAGGCCGTTGGCCTCTTCGGACGTGAACTCGGCTGCTACCATGGCAAGTTTCATCGCCTGTTCCTGGAACAGCGGCACGCCGAGCGTCTTGATCAGCACGTTGCGGAGTTCGTCCGGATGGCCGTGCTTCGGCGAGGGCGATGGGAAAGAGACGTCTTCCTCGCCATTCCGCCGCTTGAGATAGGGGTGGACCATATTGCCCTGGATCGGCCCGGGCCGGACGATAGCGACCTCGATCACCAGATCGTACATCGCGCGCGGGCGCATGCGCGGCAGCATGTTGATCTGTGCGCGGCTTTCGACCTGGAAGACGCCGACCGAATCGCCCTTGCACAGCATGTCGTAGACAACCGGATCCTCGGGCGGGAAATCGCGCAGGCCATAGCGCTTCTCGCCGTGTTGGTAGAGAAGGTCGCGCGCCTTGCGGATGCAGGTGAGCATGCCGAGAGCCAGCACATCGACCTTCATCAGCTGCAGCGCATCGATATCGTCCTTGTCCCATTCGATGAAGGTGCGGTCGTCCATCGCAGCGTTGCCGATCGGCACGATCTCGTCGAGCCGGCCCTGCGTCAGCACGAAGCCGCCGACATGCTGTGACAGGTGACGCGGGAAGCCCTGCAGCCGGTGAGCAAAGCGCAGGGCGCGATGCAGCACGGGATTGTCGGGGTCGAGCCCCGCCTGTCGCAATTGCTGTGCAGCGGGCTGGTCTCCCCAGCTGCCCCAGACAAGGCCGGACAGACGTGCGGTCACATCGTCGGTGAGGCCGAACACCTTGCCCACTTCCCGCATGGCGCTACGCGGGCGGTAGTGGATCACCGTGGCGGCTATGCCCGCGCGATGACGGCCATAGCGCCGGTAGATGTGCTGGATGATTTCCTCGCGCCGCTCGTGTTCGAAATCGACGTCGATGTCGGGCGGTTCATCGCGCTCGTTGGAGAGGAAGCGTTCGAACAGCACGTCGAACGTGGCGGGGTTCACCGATGTGATGCCGAGTACATAGCAGACGGCCGAATTGGCGGCCGACCCCCTGCCCTGGCACATGATGCCCTTGTCCTCGGCGACGCGGACAAGATCGAAGATTGTAAGGAAGTACGGCGCCATCCGCTTTCTGGCGATGAAGATGAGCTCCTTGCGCAGCAGCCGCTTCACCTTCTTCGGGATGCGCCAGTTGTATTTCATCCCGGCATGAAACCAGACGCGGTCCTCGAGATATTGCTGATCCGTCCAGCCATTGGGCACGGGCTCCTGCGGGTATTCGTAGCGCAGATGATCGAGATCGAAGTCGATCAAGCGTTGCAGCACCTGCGTCTCGGCGATCGCTTCGGGCGCGACGCGAAAGAGGCGCGCCATCTCCTCAGGCGGCTTGAGATAGCGTTCGCCGTTCACCTCCAGCAGGCGGCCGGCGGCATCGATCTTCACGCCCTCGCGGATGCAGGTCATCACGTCCTGCAGGTCGCGCTGGACGGGGTCGTGATAGAGCACGTCGTTCGTGGCGATGAGGCGGACATGCGCCTGCGCCGCAATGCGTTTCAGTTTTTCGAGACGACGTGCGTCGTCGCCGCGCCTGTGCATGGTGGCGCCGAGCCAGGTGGGCGCTGCGGCCCGAAGCGTGGCGAGCAGGTCGTCAAAACCCTCCAGCGACTCGCCCGGCATGACGACGAACAGGAGGTCGCGCGCCAGATCGAGCACGGCGCGCAGGGTAAGGCGGCATTCGCCCTTCAAGGCGCGGTCGGCGCCTGGCGCTTCACGCAGATTTCCGGCGGTGAGGATGCGGCAAAGACGGCCCCAGCCTTCACGATTGACGGGATAAGCCACGATATCCGGCGTGCCATCGACAAAGGCGAGGCGCGCGCCGATGCACAGCTTGAACTTGCCCGCACGCCTCTTCATCTCGGCGCTGCGCGCCCTGAACTTCGCTTCGTCGGGATGTTCAACCCAGCTGGTCTCGCCCGGCCCGCCGCCTTCGCGCATACGCGTGGGCGCTGGCAGGCCATCCTTGCGTACCTGCTTCAGCGCCGACCACGCGCGCACGACGCCGGCCACCGTGTTGCGGTCTGCGATGCCGATACCGGTGTGGCCAAGCGCCAGCGCCTGCAGCACAATGTCCTGCCCGTTGGAGGCGCCGCGCAGGAAGGAGAAATTCGTGGCGGCGACCATTTCGGCATAGGGCGGCGTGGACGCCGCGGCATCCCCTGTCTGCTCTGGAATGGGGCGATGCGTGAAAGCGACGACATCCCCGTTCATGCGAAGACGCCGTGAATGTACCAGGCGGGGTTTGCCTCCGCCGCGTAGTCGCCAGCGCGAAAGACCCAGAAGCGGCGGCCTTCGACATCCTCGATGCGGTAGTAGTCGCGGGTCACGGCGTCTGGCGCGCGCCACCACTCCGGCGCGATGCGCTCGGGACCTTCGGCGCGGCGCACGTCGAACTCTTTCCTGCGCCATGAGAACCGTCGCGGCGGGCCATCGGGCACTTCGACGAGGCGAATCTGGATCGGCTGTGGCGGATCAAAGATCTGCGTCGGGCGCAGCGGCGGCTCGCCAGACCCTGGCACAGGCCAGACGGCGGAGGTCATCGGGTTCAAGCTGGCCGGCACGGCGCGGGCGGCGCGTGCGGGATCGTGCGTGTTCTCCGGCGCAAAGCGAAGGACGCGCTCTGCCCCAAAGCGCGTGGAGAGACGGTCGGCGAGATCGGCCACCTGATCCTCCTCGGCGGCGCGGCCATCGAGGCTGGACTGGAGCGAGGCGAGTGCTTCGGTGGCGAGCAGCGACAGGCGTATGAGATCGAAGCCGAAGCCGGGGTCGATGGGGTCGGCAAGACTGTCGAGACGTTCACGGAACAGGCGCAGCACGATGGCGTGATCACGCATCGGGCGGCCGGTCTCGACCAGGATGCGGCGCACAGCCCCATCGGTGCGAAAGAAGCAGGCCTCGAAGACGCGCCCGCCCTCGCGGCGTTCGCCGAGGCGTACACAGGCCTCCTGCGCCAGTTCCGACAGCGCGGCTTCGACATGTTCGGAGCGGCCGATGGGTTCGGCGAAGCGGCGCTCGAGCCACAGCATTGGAATGGAGCGGCGCGGCGTCAAAGGCGCTGGCGCGAGCCCCTGCAGGCGGCGCAGGCGATGCGTCATCTCCTCGCCGAAGCGCGATGAGAACAGCTGGCCAGGACGATCGGCCAGCGCGCCGATCGTCTTGAGGCCGGCGCGCGAGATGGCGACGCGGTCCTTCTCTGCGAGCCCAAGCGCGGCGATGGGCAGGGTTCGGACGACGGCCGCCTCTCCGCCCGGCGGCACGATCGCGACATGGCCGAAGCGGGCGAGCGCACGAGCCGTATCCGGCGCGCCTGCGATCACCGTGCGCGTGTGCAGCCCTGCCCGGCGCAGGCGACGCGACAGGCCGAGCCGCAACGCCGCCTCGCCGCCGAAAAGGTGATCGCAGCCGGTGATGTCGAGCGTGAGGCCATCGGGCGCATCCGCCATCACGATGGGCGTCACGCGATCGCAATCGTCGGCTACGGCATCAAGCAGCGCGGCGTCAGCGATGTGGTCAATCTCCTCGACCCAGAGGTCCGGAATGCGGGCGCGGGCGTCAGCGAGCGAGATGCCCGTCGCGAGACCGACACGCTTTGCCTGCCGGCTGAGCGCGACGAGACGCATGGCGCCCTTCTGTTTTTCGACGACGACGAGCGGCGGCCTATCCCGCGCGCCGGCTCTTTCCAGATCGATGGGCATCTGCCGGATGATCCTGTCCGCCGGCAGCAGCGGGAACCAGATCGCCAGGAAACGCCGCGCTGTTTCCGGAGACGCCTGCTGAGTGGATATCGGTGAAGGCAAGGCGGTCACGGTTCCATTCCACGGTCCAGCCACGGCCGGCGGCGCCGGCGCGGTCTCTCAACAGGTCGGCGATGAAGCAGGGATGTCCGGGCGCATCCGCCTCCATCTGGCGGCCGGAAAGCTGACAAGAAGGCGCGGACCGGACGCTCCATCGCGAGGCGGCGGCGCTGGGCGTCGGCGCGCCCCCGGCGCGCACCATCAGCACAGGCAGGTTCGAGCGCGCCGCCGCGAGCGCCAGCCTGCGCGTGGCGACAAGGTCCAGCGTCTTCGGATTGCCCCAAGGCTCGATCAGCACGGCGCCGAGCGGCGGACATCGCGCGGCCTCCTCGCCCGCGCGCAGCACGGATGGCCCGTCGCGCGCGCGCACCATGATCAGGCGATCCGGCGACAGGCCAAGCTCGGCAAGGCCGGGCGCATGGATCTCGCCCATTTCGAGCCCGACGAAATCCTGCCGTACCCAGACGATTGGCTTGCCCCCCGAAGCGCGCAGGGCGAGCAGGATAGCGAAGGCGGCGGCCGCAGGCTCATGCGCCATGCCCTCGGCAAACACCTCATGCAGCGCACCGCGCACAAGCCCGCCGCCCAGCGCCGCATCGATCGCCGGCGACCCGATCGAAAAGCGCACATCCGCCACGGGCGAGGAGCCCCGCTCCAGCCGCAACACCCTCTCCCGCAATGCTTCCAGCTCGGCTTTCACGACGGCCTGTCCAAATAGTTCATGTTTTGTTCTATAAACGACTCAGACCCGGAAAAGAGTCAAACTGAATCCCGATGGGGTAGCGCCTCAGTTTGAATTCGCCCCCAGAAAACCCGGAAGAGTCAGGCGGATCCGGGCTGAAGATTTTCCGCCAAACAGGAAGAGGGCGCAGGTTTCCCAGCGCCCTCTAAACGACCGGCTTGGGTTGGGGGACGAGCCGATCGCCTGAGTGCTTAACACGCACCGGGTAAGTAAAGCATTAACGCCAGGGCCTCGAAAATTTACGCATGAGTCCAGCTGGCGCCGTTGGCGGGCGGCAGGCTCTCGCCCGCCCCTGCCCCGAAGCCCTTTACTGAACCTCCGACACCACGATGAACTGCGGCGCGTCAGCGAAGCCCATGAACTGGCCCATGACGCCTTGTACGGTGGCGCCTGGCATGTCTTCGGCCACGAAGCCGTCGAGGTCGGGGATCGAGAAGGTCTCGATGTATTGCACCGACGGCTTGCCATCGCCCATCAGCAGCTTCTCGGCGCGCAGCGTCTGGAAGTCCGCGACGCGCGCGAGGCCGCGCATGGCTGGCTGGTCGGACGTCTTCACCCAGGTCTCGAAATCGGCGGGCGTCACGCCGGCCTTGAGGTTGTACATGATGATGAGGTTGACCGGCTTGCGCGCGGCGACCGGGGCGGGCGCTGGCGCCTCGACGGCGGCCGGCGCAGGTTCAGGCGTTGGCGCCGGCGCGGGGGCGCACGCGGCGATCATCAGCGGCAGGGCAAGGAGAAGGCGTTTCATGGATGTGATCCTGTTAGGGCGTGATTGCACCTGTCGCTGCGCAACGGGCGACACGCGCCCCCCAATCCGTCGCACGGGGATGACGTCCTGATGCATGCTGACCGCCTCCCCGCGCGACTGTTAGCGTACGCCGGCGGCGGCGAGAAGCCGGGCCCCGACCGCATGCACCCCAGACGCCTGCGGCATTGTCAGCACGGGACGGACGCGCAAGCGCCCTACAGGCTGCGCGGCATCGTCAGCATCAGCAGCACGACCGCGGCTATGGCCGCGCCGACCACGACGGCGATGCGCGTCCAGAGCTGGCGGCGGTCGGTGCGCGTCAGGGGGCCAGCGTGCTTGCGCACGGCGGCGGCGCGGCGTCTGTCCTTGCGGTTGGCCATGATCGTTTCCTCGCCCCCAGCATGGCGCATGGACGGGCCGCTTGCCAGCCTGTCGTGGCGCTTCCCGCAAGGCGCATCACACCCTAGTGTCGCGCGCGACAGGGGTCGCAGGGAGTTGCAGGATGGCAGTTGCAGGCGCCGGCTATCCGCTTGAGGGGCTGAAAGTCCTCGACTTCTCGCGCGTGCTGGCAGGGCCGTTCGCAGGGCGCATGCTGAGCGATCTCGGCGCCGAGGTGGTGAAGGTCGAGCCACCCGAGGGCGATTCGAGCCGGCTGTGGGGCCGGATGACGGCGGGGATCTCCGGCTATTTCAACATGGTCAACGCCGGCAAGCGCAGCATCGCGATCGACCTGCGCGCACCAGGCGCGCAGGAGCTGGTGCTCGCGCTGGTGAAACAGGCGGATGTTCTGGTCGAGAACTTTCGGCCAGACGTGATGGCGCGCCTCGGTATCGGCTATGAAACGCTGGCGGCGACCAACCCCGAACTGATCATGCTGTCGATCTCCGGCTTCGGCCGCGACGGTCCGGAATCGCAGCGCCCGGCCTATGCGCCCATCGTGCATGCCGAGCTTGGCCTGATTGATCGCGTAGGCCGCCAGAAGGGCGTGCAGCTCGATCTGCCTCTTTCAGTCGCGGATACGAATGCGGGGCTGCACGGGCTCGTCGCGCTGCTCTCGGCCGTGATCATGCGCGCGCGCACAGGCCTCGGCCAACACATCGACATGGCCATGATGGACGCGACGCTGATGTGCGACGACCAGCTGCATTTCGAGATCGAGGATGCAGAGGCCACACGCAACCTGCCGCCCGACATGTGGGAGACGGGCGCGGGGCCGATCCTGGTCTCGGTGGATTTCCGCTGGCTGTGGAAACTTCTGACGTCCGGGTTTGGCGTGGTCGACCCGTCAACGCCGGAGATGGAGATCGAGACAAAGATTGCAGTGCGGCGCGCAGCCGTCGCCAACTTCATGGGCGGGCTTGCGAGCTGGGACGAGGTCGAGGCGGCGATGGCGAAGATGAACCTTGCCTGGGGCCGGATCCGTACGGGCAAGGCGCTGCGCGACCAGCCGACGATTGCCCACCGCCAATCAATCGTCGACGTCGATGATCGCGCCGGCGGCACGCGTCCGATCGTGCAGTCGCCCTATCGCTTCTCGCAGGCCGTCAGCGGCGTGCGCGGCGGCGCGCCGCACAAGGGCGAGCATACGGACGAAATCCTGCGCGGGTGGCTTGGGCTGTCGGACAAGGAGATCGACCAACTCGCGGCGCAGGGCATTCTCACGCGCGATAGGACAGGCGAGGACTAGGCCGCCCGGCGCATCTGCTGGACATCGCCGGAAACGACACGCAGGAATTTATCGATCGCATCATTCATCGCAGACGTGGTGGTCGCCAGCCGGTCCGAGACTGCGCGCATGTCGCCCATGGCGCCGGACGTGCGCGTGGCGTTCTCCGCCAGCGTGCCGATGTCCTGAGCCGTCTGGTCGGCATTGCGCGAGGAGCTGCTGATAGCGCTGGCGATCTCGCCCGTCGCAGCATTCTGGTCGCTCACCGACGCGGCCATCTGGCTCACAATGCCTTCCACTTCGGACAGCGTCTTCAGCACTTCGCTGAAAGCCGCTGCGACCCCGCCGACCGACGACTGCATCGCCGAGATGATAGCCTCGATCTCAACCGTAGAGGTCGCGGTCTGGCCGGCGAGTTGCTTCACCTCGGAGGCGACGACGGCGAACCCCCTGCCCGCCTCGCCCGCACGCGCGGCTTCGATCGTGGCGTTGAGGGCAAGTAGATTGGTCTGCTGCGCGATTGAGCGGATCATCTCGACGACTTCGGCAATCTTTGCGCCCTGGCGGCCGAGCGCGTCTACCTCGACCTCGCCCTTGCGCGTCAGGTCGCGTGAGTGACGCGCCTGGTTCAGTGCGCGCGAAGCCTGGTTGGACAGTTCCTGGATAGAGGCGGTCAGCTCCTCGGCAGCCGCGGCGACGCTTTGCGTCTCGCTCGAGGCCTGGGCGGACGTGCGCGCGGCGGATGCGGCGCGCTCTGCCGCCTGGCTGGCAGATTCGGTCAGCGCCTCGGCCGTGCGGCGGTTGGCGCCGACATCGCGCGCGGAAGCTTCGGTCAGTCGCGTGATCTCACCGCGGAACTGCTCGACCGCGCGGGCGAACTGCTCCTGCCGGACCCGCTCGTTCTCGCTTGCGGCAAGCTTCTGTTCGG
>CAIKXW010000273.1 GCA_903831485.1 uncultured Alphaproteobacteria bacterium
GATTGTCGGATTTGCGCGAAATCTTGTCGATCTCGTCGATGTAGACGATGCCGCGCTGCGCACGCTCGACGTTGTAGTCGGAAGCCTGCAGCAGCTTCAGGATGATGTTCTCGACGTCTTCACCGACATAACCGGCTTCGGTCAGCGTCGTGGCGTCGGCCATCGTGAACGGAACGTCGATGATACGCGCAAGCGTCTGCGCCAGCAGCGTCTTGCCGCAACCCGTCGGGCCGATCAGCAGGATGTTCGACTTCGCCAGTTCGACGTCGGAATTCTTGGCGGCGTGGTTGAGGCGCTTGTAGTGGTTATGCACGGCCACCGAGAGCACGCGCTTCGCCTTGGCCTGCCCGATGACATAGTCGTCCAGCACGTCGCAGATCTCGCGCGGCGTCGGCACGCCGTCGCGCGACTTCACGAGAGCCGTCTTCGACTCCTCGCGGATGATGTCCATGCAGAGTTCGACGCATTCATCACAGATGAAGACGGTCGGACCCGCGATAAGCTTTTTCACTTCGTGCTGCGATTTTCCGCAAAACGAGCAGTACAGCGTGTTCTTGCTGTCGCCTGAAGCGCTCTTGTTCATAGACACCTCGGATCCGCCCCGAACACGTGTCCGAAAGCGTCAATGCTGCACGTTCAAGCCCCGAATCTTATATTTCAATCGTTTCAGATAGGTTCAAGGCACCCTATCGGATCATAGCAAGCAAGGCGCCGCAAGGAGACACAGTCAGCGCCGGCGGGCCGAATCTGCTGAAAAACAACGCTTAATCCGCAGGGGCAGCGCGTTTTTCGTAGACTTTATCCACGATTCCAAAGGCCTGAGCCTCGCTCGCGGTCATGAAACTATCCCGGTCCAGGGTCTTTTCGACGACCTCATAGGGCTGCCCGGTGTGCTTGACGTAGATCTCGTTGAGCCGCTTTTTGGTGGCCAGGATGTCCATGGCGTGCCGTTCGATGTCCGAGGCGACGCCACGGAACCCTCCCGAGGGCTGGTGCAGCAGGATGCGTGAATTGGGGGTTGCGAAGCGCATGCCCTTCTCGCCCGCCGTCATCAGCAGCGCGCCCATCGACGCGGCCATGCCGATGCAGGCCGTGGAAACGGGGCTGCGAATGTATTGCATGGTGTCATAGATCGCGAGGCCGGAGTGCACATACCCGCCCGGCGAGTTGATATACATGGCGATTTCCTTCTTGGGGTTCTCCGACTCCAGGAAGAGAAGCTGCGCAGTGATCAGGCTGGCGAGGCCATCATCGATCGGTCCCGTAACGAAAACGATCCGGTCCTTCAGCAGGCGCGAGAAGATGTCATAGGCGCGCTCGCCACGGCTGGATTGCTCCACGACCATGGGGACGAGATTCATCGCCATCGGGGGGGTGAAATCGTCCATTGCGAGGGTTCTTTCTAAGGCAGCCCCACAAGCCGGGGCCGGAGAGACTCAAATCACGGATTGGACTAACAATATCCGAACGCGGATGCCCGGGCGCAAGTCCCCCCACCCCCGTCCACAGCAATTCGTCAGTTAAACCAGGTATTGATAGCTGGATCGAAGAAAATGGGGGCGACTACTCGTCCCCGATTTCCTTCATCAGCACTTCGCGGCTAACCGCCTTGTCCGTCACGGTCGCCTTTTCGAGGATGTGGTCGACAACCTTCTCCTCGTAAATCGGCGCGCGCAGCTGGGCCATGGCGTTCTGGTTCTTGGTGTAGAACTCGATCACCTGCTTCTCCTGTCCCGGATAGCGCGAGGCTTCCTGACGCAGGGCGCGGACCAGCTCTTCATTGGTGATCTGCACGTCGGCGCGGCGGCCGATCTCGGCGAGCACCAGGCCAAGGCGCACGCGGCGCTCGGCGATCTTCTGGTATTCGGCGCGCAGATCCTCGTCCGACTTGCTCTTGTCCTCTTCAGACAGGCGGTCCGCCTTCTTCTCGGCTTCGAACTGCGACCAGATCTGCTCGAACTCGGCCTTCACCATCAGCGGCGGCAGGTCGAAGGAATGGCGCTCGTCCAGCGCATCGAGAAGCACGCGCTTCACCTGCTGGCGCGTCGCAAAGCCCAGCTCGCCCGAAATCTGCGCCTTGATCGCGTCCTTCAGTGCGTCGAGCCCTTCGAGGCCCAGCGTCTTGGCGAACTCATCATTGATCTCGACGTCCTTAGGACCCTTCACTTCGTGAACCTTCACCTCGAAGAGCGCGTCTTTGCCCTTCAGGTTCTCGGCCTGGTACTCGTCCGGGAACTTGACGTTGACCTTCACATCCTCGCCGGCCGACGCGCCGATCAGCTGCTCCTCGAAGCCCGGAATGAACCGGCCCGAACCCAGCACCAGCGTATGGCCCTCGGCGGCGCCGCCATCGAACTTCTCGCCGTCGATCGAACCGACAAAGTCGATCACGACCGCGTCACCGTTCTCGGCCTTGCCCTCTTTGGTCTCGTAGGCCTTGTTGTTGTCAGCCAGCCGCTGCAGCGACTCCTGGACTTCCTCTTCCGGAATCTCGGCAACCATCCGCTCGATCGAGATGGTGGAGATATCCGTCGGTTCGAACTCCGGCATGATCTCAAGCGCGATCGAATAGTCGAGGTCAGCCTCACCATTGATCAGCTTTTCCTGGTCGGACGTCAGCTGGATCGACGGGCGCGAAGCCGGGCGCAGCGCCTTCTCGGCAAGGGCCTTGTCGGACGTCTCCTGGACAAGATCGTTCACCAGGTCGCCCATGATCGACTTGCCGTACATCTTCTTGATGTGCGCCGCCGGCACCTTGCCGGGACGGAAGCCCTTCAGGTTCATTTTCGGCTGGAGTTCGGTGATCTTGGCGTTGAATTTCGCGTTCAGATCGCCCTTCGGGATGGAAACGCGGAACTCCCGCGAAAGACCTTCCGATTTCGTCTCTGTGACGTTCATCGCGCGAACCCTGCCAGGCATAATGGTTGAGACCCGCCTGCGGCCATCGCCGGGCGGGAAAGGGGGTCGTCTTACACACCCCCGGAGGGCCTGTCCATGCGCGGATTCGGCCTGAACAGGCCGCTGCACCCTGCCTATGGTTTACAAGTCCGGACCTTCGTTCCGGCCCTGTCGGAAACCCAGGCGCCCGCACGTCCTTGCAACGAAACGGGCGCATATTCGGCCTTACAGATGCAACTCAGCTACCGGAGGCTCCCTTGAAGAACACCCTCACCACCTGCCTCTGGCTCAACGCCGAGGCCGAGGAGGCGCTGCAGCTCTACACCTCCCTCCTGCCCAATTCCCGCATGGGCGCCATCCAGCGCCACGCCGCCGACAGCTCGTTCGGCACGAAGAAGGGCGACGTTATGGCCGCCAGCGCAACGATCATGGGCCAGGACTTCATGGCGATAAACGGCGGCCCGATGTTCCCCCAGACCGAAGCCGTCTCCTTCCAGATCCACTGCGACACACAGGAAGAGGTCGACCACTACTGGGACAACCTCCTCGTCGGCGGCGGCAAGCCCAGCCAATGCGGCTGGCTGAAGGATCGCTTCGGCGTTTCCTGGCAGGTCATCCCCACCATCCTCGAACAGGTCATGGGCGGAGGCGACAACGCCGCCCGCGAACGTGTCACAGCAGCCTTCATGAGCATGCAGAAACTCGACGTCGCCGCCCTCAAGGCCGCCGCCGCGGGCTGAGCACCACCCACTGGCCTTTCCTCCCCAACCCAATTATCACCCGCCCTTGCTGCGCGCGGGTGTGGCGGAATTGGTAGACGCACTGGTTTTAGGTACCAGCGGGCAACCGTGGGGGTTCGAGTCCCTCCACCCGCACCAAGCCTCCCGGAAAGCGCAGACGCTGCATCAGTCGGGGCCGAGTTTGGGGGAAAACCGTTGTTCGCGGTTGGGGGAAACTCCAAAAACTTCGGCCGCGATTTCAGCGACTTCCCCGAAAACTTTGGGGGAAACAGCGGCGCCAAATCGGCCGGGGAAGTTACTGGCTTGTAGCGCCCCGCATGACCCGAGCACGAACTGCATCATCCGGAGTAGTGACCCCGCCGCCTCTCGATCGCTGGATCGATGCGGTGCTGATGCTTTTCGTGAGCCTCGTGCAAGGCGCCACGACAACGCTCCAGATGTGGCTGAGGATCAGACCGCGTGATTGGCACACGCAGTCCGAAACCTCCGCCCTGCCCCAGGCGACGTCCGGCGTTCATCTCCAGAAGAAAGCCCACTCCACCCACGGAGTCATTCGCGGCCTGGCGCCGACGATCTCCGTTGCTGATGGACCATCTGCAATGGAAGCGGACAAGGTCCGCGTCCCCGGCGAAGGCCGGGGTCCACTCCTGCGCACAGCGCAGACATCCACCAGCCGCGCCAAGTGCGCGCCCACGCGGGTCGCGAGCCCTCCGCCAGCGCGGCATAGAATAGCGCCCGCCGAACCAGCGCACGCGCCCCAAACACACCAACCCCGCCGCCCGGCGGCTGGGATCGCGCCCGCGCGCCTATCCCCCAGCGATCTTCGGTATCAGCACGATCTCGCTGTCCGCGCCGATCTCTACTCCCAGCGCATCCTGGAAAATTTCTCCATCGATCGCCAGCGCCATCTGGTCCTCGACGAACTCCCCCAACCCCGGAAACCGCGCCTCCAGCTCGCGCATCAAGGCGCGCACCGTCCGCGCCTCAACCTCGAACGCGCTCACCCCGCAGGTAAAATCCGCAACCCGTCCGGAGATCGATGTAACCCGCGGCAACTACTTGGCCATCTCGGCCAGCACCTTGGCCGGCGACATCGGCAGCGACGTCATCCGCTTGCCCACAATCCGGCTCACCGCATTCGAGACCGCAGCCAGCGGCGGCACAATCGGAACCTCCCCAACACCCTTCGCCCCATACGGATGACGCGGGTTCGGCTTCGTCTCGATCAGGATCGTGTCGATCATCGGCAGGTCCGAGGCCACCGGCATCCGGTAATCCAGGAAGCCGGCATTCTCGAGCAGCCCGGACTTTCCGTACACATACTCCTCATTCAGCGCCCACCCGATTCCCTGCGCCGCGCCACCCTGAAGCTGCCCCTCGACATAAGCCGGATGAATCGCCCGCCCGACATCCTGCGCAGCCGTATACCGAACCACAGTCGTCCGCCCCGTCTCCGCATCGATCTCCAGATCGCACACATGCACGCCGAATCCAGCCGCCGCGCCCTGTGCATTCAACGACACCTCAGCCGCAATCGGCCCGCCCGTTTTCGCCGATTTTCCAGCGATCGCCTTCATCGACAGCGGCTTCACATCCCTCAAAGGATCCGTGCATGTCGCCACGCCATCCTTCCACTCAACCATCGCGACATCGCATTCCCATGTCTGCGCCGCACGACGCTTCAAGTCGGCGACAACTTTCTGCGCCGCCTCCACCACCGCCATCCCGGTCGCAAACGTGACCCGGCTCCCGCCCGTCGAACCGGAATATCCAATTGATGTCGTGTCCGCGACCGTGCACCGAACTCGCTCGATCGGCAGCCCAAGCGTCTCCGCCGCCATCATCGCCATCGACGCCCGCGACCCGCCGATATCGGGATTGCTCGACACCACCGTGACGCCGCCATCCTCGTCGACGTGGACGGCAGCCGAACTCTCGCCGCCGACATTGAACCAGAAACCCGCCGCCACGCCGCGCGCCTGACCCTTGCCAACCGGCGTCTGATAATGCGGCGACGCCTTGATCGCCTCCAGCGTCTCGACCAGCGCGGAGCATCGCACCGTCGCGCCATAAACCGTCTTCGCGCCATCACGTACAGCGTTCAACAAACGCAGGTCGATCGGATCCATGTCCAGCTTCATCGCCAGATCATCGATCGCGCTCTCGACCGCAAACGCCGCCATAGGCGCCCCCGGCGCCCGATAGGCCGCAACCTTCGGCCGGTTGCTGACGACGTCATACCCCGTCAGCGCCAACGCCTCGACATCGTAACAGGCAAACGCGGTCATCATGCCAAGATTCACCGGCGATCCCTGGAACGCGCCCGCCTGATACCTCAGCGTCATCTCTGCGCCGGTAATCTTGCCAGCCTTCGTCGCCGCCAGCCGCACATCCATCACGGCGCCCGATGTCGGCCCGCTCGCGAGAAACACTTCCTCGCGCGACATCACGATCTTCACCGGCCGCCCGCACTTGCGCGACAACGCTAGCGCCACAGGCTCCAGATACACTGTCGTCTTGCCGCCGAACCCGCCGCCGATCTCAGCCGGGGTCACCTTGATGTCCGACAGCGGCATGTTGAGAATCTTCGCCACCATCGCGCGGACAAGGAACTGCCCCTGGCTCGAACACCAGATCGTGCTCTGCCCGTCCGCGCCCCACGAGGCCACGCACGCATGCGGCTCGACATAGCCCTGGTGCACAGCCGCGGTTTCGTACCGCCCCTCGACAATCACGTCCGCAGACTTGAAAGCCGCCGCAACATCCCCACGTCCCATCAAATGCTTAGCGGCGACGTTGGACGCCTTGCCCGGCTTAGGCGTAACGCCCTTCGTGAACATGTCGTCGTGCAGCACCGGCGCATCCGCCGCCATCGCCGCCTCGACATCGATCACATGCGGCAACACCTCGTAGGTGACCTCGATCAGGTCCAGCGCCTCAGCCGCGATCTCCGGCTGCGTCGCGGCCACAGCCGCCACCGCATGGCCCTGATAAAGCACCTTGCCACGCGCCAGACAGTTGGCGGCGACTTCCTTCATCGCTGCATGGCTCTCGCCCGCCTCGACTTCGCCTGCCGCGCCCGCATCGAAGTCCGCACTCGTGACGATTGCCTTCACGCCCGGCAGTTTCTCCGCCGCACTCGTGTCGATCGAAACGATCCGCGCATGTGCATGCGGACTGCGCTTGATCCGCCCCACCAGCATGCCCGGCAAGTGAAAGTCCGCGCCGAACTGCGCCCGGCCGGTCACCTTGTCCACGCCATCGGGCCTGATCGGCCGTTGGCCGACGACCTTCAGATTCACGCCGCCCTGATTGCCATCGCTCATCTCGGCTTCTCCGCCTGACGCAGGTCCGCCGCTGCATCCATCACGGCGCGCACAACCTTGTCGTAACCGGTACACCTGCACATATTCCCGGCCAGCCAGTACCGCACCTCCGTCTCCGTCGGATCCGGATTGCGATCCAGCAGCGCCTTCGACGCCATCAGCAGACCCGGCGTGCAGAACCCACACTGAAGCGCCGCCTGCTCGAGAAACTGATGCTGAAGCGGATGCAGATGCCCATTGTCAGCAAGCCCCTCGATCGTCTCGATCCGCGTCCCCTCAGCCTCGGGCGCGAGCATCAGGCAAGCGCACACCAGCCGGCCATCGACGATCACCGAACACGCGCCACAATCGCCCGTGCCGCAACCTTCCTTGCTGCCCGTCAGCCGCAGCTCATCGCGCAGCGCATCCAGCAGCGACTGGCCGCCGCCGACGAGAAACTCCACCGGCTCGCCATTCACCGTCGCGTTTACAACCATCCGGCTCATGCGTTGGCCCTGTCCCTGGCAATCAATGCCGCGCGCCTTGCCAGCACGCAGGCAACCTTCGTCCGGTATTCCGCCGTGCCGCGCTTGTCGCTGATCGGCCTGCAGGCCCCCGCAACAGCCGCCTCCATCGTTGCCAACGCCGCATCATCGAGCGTCGTTCCAACAAGCGCCGCACCCGCTGCTTCCACCAGCAGGCACGTCGGCGCCACGGCGCCCACGCTCACACGTGCAGCGGTGCAAACGCCCCCCGCATCCAGCGTCAGGCTAACGCCGACGCCAACAACCGCGATGTCCATCTCAGTCCGTGGGATAAGCCGCAAATACGCATCGCTCGACCGCGCCGTCCTTGCGGGCAACCTGAACGCCACCAATATCTCGTCGTCCGCCAGCGTCGTCTTGCCCGGCCCCGTTTGCACCTTCTCTACCGCCACCTCTCGCGAGCCACCCGGCCCCTCGATCACGCACACCGCGCCCGCCGCGATCAGCGCTGGAACACTATCCGCCGCTGGAGACGCGTTGCAGAGATTACCGCCAAGACTCGCCCGGCCCTGAACCTGTGTTGAGCCGATCAGGTTCGCCGCCTCGACCACGCCCGGCCACGCCGCCTTCAGCGCCTCATGCTCGCCTAACGTCGCGCCCGAGGTAGCGGCGCCGATCAAGAAACCGCCACCTTCGGAGCGAATCGCCATGAGTCCCGGTATGCGCTTGAGATCGATCACCACCTGCGGCTTCGTCCGCCCGCCACGCATCTGCACCAGAAGGTCCGTGCCGCCGGCCATCAGCCTCGCCGATCCCGCCGATGCGCGCAGCGCGTTTACGGCCTCGGCAACACTTGCAGGCGCGAGATAATCGACACCACTCAAATTGCGCTCCAGTTCTGGCCGAGCGCACTATGTGAGCGAACGCTCAGTAGAGCAAGTACGGCTTCCGTGCGGCGATCCAGGCCTGCTCATCTGGAATGGTGATCGCGTCCAGATCGGCCGCCGTGCTGTCCGGATCGTCGACCCATTCGCGCAGCTGCTTGCCGCCATTGATCACGTCGATGGCCAGCTCGCCATTCGTGTACTCGTATTTGAAGTCGAGCCCACGCCAGAGGTCATACTGCGGATACAGCCTGCGGATCGCCTTGAAGCCCAGCGCCTGTAGGCGCCAAGGCTTGAAGGCCTCGTGATCGTAGCTCGGATCTTCCGTATGGATCTGCACGCCATTGCACAGCTGTTTCATGTGCTTGTGGAACGTCGGCTCGAACCAGCAATCGCGCAGCCGGCAACCTTTCACCCATTCGGGCGCAAAGCTCTGCATCTCCGCAATCACGCGCTTGGCGTCGGTGTCCGGCGCGCCGAATAGTTCCAGCGGCCGCGTCGTCCCGCGCCCCTCGGACAGCGTCGCGCCCTCGATCATGACGGTCCCGGCATACGCCCGCGCCATCCAGAGGTTCGGCGCATTTGGGCTGGGGTTCACCCAGGTCCGCTCATGCAGGGGCCAGCCAAAGCCCGGACCTTCGTCCGGTTGATAGCCTTCCATCTCGATCACGCGATACTTCACATCGAGCTTGAAGTGATCGACGAACCACTTGCCCAACTCGCCAAGCGTCAGCCCATGCCGCATCGGTATCGGTCCGGCGCCGACAAAACTCTCCCACCCGTCGCGCAGCGTGAGTCCCTCCACCGGCCGCCCGATCGGGTTCGGCCGATCCAGCACCCAGACTTCCTTGCCATGCTCAGCCGCCGCCTCGATCACGTAGAGCAGCGTGGTGATGAATGTGTAGATTCGACACCCCACATCCTGCAGATCAACGAGCACAGTATCGAACGTGCTCATCATCTGGCCTGTAGGGCGACGCCCTTCGCCATACAGGCTGAAAACCGGAATGCCGTGCAACGGATCGGTAAAATCCGGGCTCTCGATCATGTTGTCCTGCTTGTCGCCGCGCATGCCGTGCTGCGGCCCGAACGCCGCCGTCACGCGCACGTCGCCACACGCCGCCAGCGCATCCAGCGAATGCGTCAGGTCAGCCGTCACCGAAGCGGGATGCGCCACCAGCGCCACGCGCTTGCCCTTCAGCGGCGCACGCAGCGACGCGTCAGCAATCAGCCTGTCGATGCCAAACTTCATGGCCCCAGAACTTGGCATGTCTGTCCTCACTCCGGCGCTGGCAGGTCGATGACGAATCCTTCGGGCGCATGGAAGTCCGGATTCCCTTCCGGATGCTGAACAGCCCAGTAGGCTTTCCGCCCATCCGCTGCTTCGATCACCGTGCTGATCGCAGCGCGCAACGGCGCATCCGCCGGAGGCAGCCCTTCGACGCCCGAAAGATCCAGCTCTGCCTTCAGCACGAACTGTCGGCCGAACATCATCGTCCCTATCGGCGCTTCGCCGACTTGCACGACATTCCGCATGCCAGACCGCCGGCTGCGGAAACTGTAGGCCGCCCACTGCCCCGTCGGCGCGAAGTTGAATTCGACATAAGCCGGCGCATCCGCCTTCAGGATGAAGATCTCGAAACAGGTATGCTTCCAGAGTTCATCCGCACGGCTAGGGTTTGACAGCTCGGGGATCAGCAGCGCCCCGAGCTCGCCGTTCAGCCGGTACACCAGTTCAAGCTTTCCACCGGACTTGCGGCGCGCCTCGGCCGCCAGCCAATCCACGGGAAGCCGCGGCGAATCGGAATGGGGCTGCAGCGCGTGACTCATAACCCGACCCTAGCGCCAGCCCAGTCTGCCGCCTACTGGCGAGACGCGATCAGCAGGTGCGCGATCAGGTCCCGTCGCTCATTGGCATCGCTCATCCCGTTCAGCCGCATGGATGTCCCGGGAACGAAACTGTCCGGCGATTGCAGCCACCGGTCCACCAGCTCGGGCGTCCAGCCGGATGCATCGAAAGCCTTCAACGCGGGCGAGAAATCATAGTCCGCAACCGTAGCCACACCCCGGTCAAACACGCCATTCAGATTGGGCCCAACCTTGTGACCCTTGTCCGCTGGCAGGAAGTGACAAGCCCCACACTTCTTGCCGAACAGCTCCTTGCCATTCGTCAGGTCCGCCGCAGTGTAAGGCGCTGGCAGGTCCGCCAACGTCGGGGCCGGGATAGCCGAACTCGTGGCGACAGGCGTCTCCCCGCCACAAGCCGCTAGCGCAAGCAGAACCGGAATCATGCAGACTACGCGCATTGCCTACCCGCCGCAAACAACTCTATCGCTAACCCGCTGCAGTCAGGACTCGCCAGCGGCATCGACGGCGCCACATCATCCGGAATGCCGGACCGCGCAAGGGAAAAAGCCATGAGCCTCTCAAGCTGGAAACAGGTCGAAGCCGAAGCCGCCCGCATCGCCGCCACCGAACTTCGCACCCTCGCGAACCGCGCCGATATGGCACCCTTCGTCTGGACCGCGCCGCACCTCGAAGTCGACGTCGCGAAGCAACCCATCGACGTAGGAGCCATGGCCGCGATGCAGGCTCTCGCTGCCGAGCGCAAGCTCGCGGACAAGATCGCATCTCTTTTCGCCGCAGGCGTCGTCAACGCATCCGAAAGCCGCCCAGCCCTGCATTGGGCCCTGCGCGGCGGCGGCAAGGGCATCCCTGCCATCGAGGCGATGAACCGCGAAGCCGAAAAGGCCACCGCCTTCGCCAATCTCGCCCGCAAGGGCGGCCTCGGCTTTCCGCTAAAGACCATCCTGCACATCGGCATCGGCGGCTCCGACCTCGGCCCCCGCCTGATCTGGGACGCCTTGAGCGACTACAGCTCGACCGGCCCGGACATCCGCTTCGTAGCCAATGTCGACCCGGAAGACTTCCACGAAGCCACTGCTCACCTTGAGCCTGCGACCACGCTTGTCCTCGTCGTCTCGAAATCCTTCAAGACGCCGGAGACCGCCTCGAACGCCCAACTCGCGCGCGACTGGCTTGTCGAACACCTTGGCGAGAAACAGGCGAACGACCATCTGGCAGCTGTCTCCTCCGCCCCTGACAAGGCAAGGGCCTGGGGCGCGAGCGAGGATCGCATCTTCCCAATGGATGAAGCCGTCGGCGGGCGCTACTCCGTCTGGTCATCCGTCGGCCTGTCGCTGCAGATCGCTCTTGGCGCCGAACGCTGGACGAAATTCCTCGCCGGCGCCGCCGAGATGGACGCCCACTTCCGCGACACGCCGCTCGCCCAGAACACGCCCGCCCGCCTCGCCATGATGGACGTATTCCTCCACACCGCGCTCGGCATCTCGAACCGCACCGTACTCGCCTACGCCCACCGCCTCCGCAAACTGCCGGACTTCCTCCAGCAGCTTGAGATGGAATCCAACGGCAAAAGCGTAGCCGACGATGCCGGCGGCCTCGTCGGCCCGACCGCCCCGATGGTCTGGGGCTCGGTCGGCACGCTCGGCCAACACTCGTTTCACCAACTGCTTCATCAAGGCATGCGCCAGACTGCCATCGAATTCATCGCCAGCCGCGACGCCGGCGCCGGCGACTGGGCACGCGGCCGCGCACTCCTCGCCAACGCCTTCGCCCAAGCCGAAGGCCTCCTCGCCGGCCGCTCATCGGCTGCAGCCAGCAAGCAACTCGCAGATCAGGGCAAGACCGGCCCCAAAGCCGACGAACAGGCCCGCCACATGGAAATGCCCGGCAATCGTGGCTCCACGACTCTCCTTCTCAATGCGCTTACGCCTGAGGCCGTCGGAGCCCTCATCGCCCTCTACGAGCACCGCACCTTCGCCGCCGGAATTCTCTGGGGCATCAACCCCTTCGACCAGTGGGGCGTTGAACGCGGCAAGGTGCTCGCCGAAGAGTTGGACAAAGCGCTGGCCGGCGGCGACCCCGGCAAGCGCGATCCGTCCACGCTCCACCTGGTCCAGCGCACACGACGCTAGACATTCGCCCCCACAAGGCGGACTCTGCGGACCTTCCATGGGGATGGACGATGCGCCTTGCTCTACTGTCATGCCTCGCGCTTGCCGCATGCGCCGGCACGCCTGATACGCGTCCGATCAACCTGCCGCTCGCCGCCACACCATCGCCAAGAGCTGAGATCGACATCGCCGGCGATGGCGACGTCATCGCGCTCGCCCTGTCCGGCGGCGGCGCCCGCGCAGCCTCGTTCTCGCTCGGCGTGCTCCAGCAACTGCGTGACACGCGGGACTCCAATGGCGGCCGCCTGATCGACCGTGTGGCCCTCGTCACTGCCGTCTCCGGCGGCGCCATCACGGCTGCATGGTATGGCCAGCATGGCGCGGAAGGTCTCGACGGCCTCCGCGCCGCGGCCCTCGACAAGGACTGGCAGTCTCAACTCCATACGACCTGGGTGTCGCCCCAGAACTGGGAGCGTCTGATGCAGGGCGGCCTCAACGGGCCCGACAAGCTGTCGACATGGCTCGATAAGGAAGTCTTCAACGGAGCGAAGATGCGGGACATCAAGGCGCGCCCCCGCATCGTCATCAACGCAACCGACCTCTACAGCGGCGCGCCATTTGCCTTCGAGGCGCCCTGGTTCGACGCCATCTGCAGCGACCTCGATGCCGTGCGCCTGTCCGATGCAGTCGCCGCCTCGATGGCCGTGCCCGTCGCCTTCCGCCCTATCGTCGTTCGCACTTACGGCCGCGAATGCCCGCATGCACTCGCGCCCTGGGTCGCTGCCGCCGAAGCCAACCGCGCGGCGCCCATGCTTCTGCGCGAGACTGCGCGATCTTTCCGCTTCTTCCGCGACAGCCAGCGCATGGACTACATCCACCTGACCGATGGCGGCGTCGCCGATAACTTCGGCGTCTCATCCATCGTCACGCTCCGCGCCGCTTCCGGAACGCCGCATGGACCATTTACCGCCCGCGACGCGGTGAAGCTCAAGCGCTTCACCTTCTTCATCGTCAATGCAGAGCGGAACGCTGAAGGCGACTGGCCCAAACGTGAATCCGGCCCCGACGGCCCGCAACTCGTCGAAGCGCTCCTCGGCGTCTCCGTCAACGCACCCAAGCGCGCCGCCGCCGACGCCTTCGCTGGCGAGATGGAAAGATGGGAGCGCGATGTGATCGCCTGGCGCTGCAGCCTGACGCCTGAACGCGCCGCGGCCTTGGGCGCGCCTGAAAACTGGAAATGCACGGACGTCGATTTCCGCCTCGACATGATCTCGTTCGCTGACGCATCCGATGAGCGCTTTCGCGACCTGGGCAAAGCGGCGACGGCTGTCAGCCTTCCTAAGGAAACCATCGATAGCCTGATCGCAGGCGGTCGCGAAGCTATCGCCCGCAATCCGGAAGTCCTGGCGCTGACGCGCTGACGGTCCCACCCGACTCACTCCGAACTCATCACCCGGACACGCGACTTCGCAGTCCGTCCCGCCTCATCAACAACGTGAAGCTCGTAGAACCCAGCCTGCCCCGGCCGCCACACGGCGTCCCCCGCCACATTGCGTCCCAGCGGCCGGCCATCGACGTACCAGACCAACCGTCCATGCCCTTCGGCCGAGAGCACGTAGGAGGCATGTTCCGTATCTTTCCACACCTCCGCCCCGTCCGGCGGAAACATGATGTGCGGCGGAGCATTGTCCCGCTCGAACCGCGCCAGCGCATCCGGCGGAAGATGCTGTCCCGGCAGCTCCTCATGGAGGCTCGGTCCTGAGCTGCGCTTGGGCATGATCCGCGAGATCGTGTCGTAGACCTCGAACAATACCGGCAGCGCCGCATCACGGCCCGTCACGCCCGGCCGCGGCGCAGAGTCCGCGCGGCCGATCCAGACGACGACCGCGTGACCATTGCCCACGCCCGCTGCCCAGGCATCACGGAACCCATAAGACGTTCCCGTCTTCGCGGCGATCACCGGCGCTTCCTGCGTGAGCTGGGCTGGCATCCTGCCGCTCGGCGCGGGCGACGCGGCGAGAATATCGATGATCTGCTTGGCCGACTGCGCCGACATGATCTGCGTCGACGGTTTCTTCGACGTCTTCGCCGCCACGACGTCGGGCTCCAGCCAGTTCAGCGGTAGCGCATGCCCCCTGTCGCCCAGCGCCGCATACAGCAGCGCCAGCTCGCGCACCGTCAGTCCGGCGCCACCCAGTGCGATTGCGAGGCCCGCATCCTCATCCGCCGACAAAGGCATCGACAGGTCCGCCCCCGCAAACGCGAGCGCCGCCGCAAACCGTTGCGCGCCGACAGCATCCAGCGCCGACACGGCCGGAATGTTCAGCGAGTGCTGCAGCGCCTGCGCCACCGTGACATCGCCGCGGAACGAGCGATCGAAATTGTCCGGCCGGTAGCTAGCGAACCGCTTCGGCGAATCCGCGATCCGCGTGTCCGGGGCCGCTACGCCATCGTCAAAAGCCAGTCCATAGATGAACGGCTTCAGCGTCGATCCCGGGGAGCGCGGCCTGTCAGTGAGGTCGATCCACCCGCCCGCCGTCCCGCGATTGGCAGACCCTGCCGCCGCGCGCACTTCACGCTTGGCGATATCCACCACCATGATCGCAACCTGCACGCCCTCGCGCGCCGGTCCCGCCGCCCGCGTCGCCAGCGCCTCCACTTCCTTCTGCAGCGCCAGGTCGATGGTTGTACGGATATTGTCGGGCGACGACGCCCGCCGCAGCGCCTCCTCTGACGCATGCCAGGCGAGTTGGGGGAAGTCCCCACGCGTAGGCGCAGGATACTCCGCAGACTCCGCGGCAAGATCCTTCGCGAACACACCCTCATCCGCCAGCCGCATCAGAACGCGCTCCCGCGCCACGATCGCCGCCTTCGGTCGCAAGTCCGGCCGCCGGGCTTCCGGCGATTGCGGCAGCGCAATCAGCATCGCGATCTGGTCGGGTGACAGATTATCCGGCTCACGCCCGAAATACGCCCACGACGCCGCCCTCACGCCTTCGAGGTTGCCGCCATAAGGGGCCATGGTGAGGTAGAGTTCGAGAATCTCTTCCTTGTTCAGCCGCCGCTCGAGCTGCCACGCGCGAAACGCCTCGATCGCCTTCGACACGATATTGCGCGGCCGCGGCTCCATAAGACGCGCCGTCTGCATTGTGATCGTGGATCCGCCGGACACCACCTCGCCGGATGAAACCAGCGATCCCGCCGCGCGCCCCAGCGCGAGGACATCCACCCCGCCATGTCCCATGAAGCGCTTGTCCTCATAGGCCAGCAGCGCCTCGACGAAATCAGGATCGATCCCTTCGAGATGCGCCTTCATCCGCCACTTCCCGTCTTCTACCGGGAAGACGCGCATCACCGCGCCGCGGCGGTCAAGAACGACTCCCGAGACGATATCCGCGCGATACAGCGGCGGCGGCAGCAACCAATCAACCAGCACCAGCGGCACGAGCACGTAGAGCACGACCAGCGCCGCACGCCGCCACCATTCCGGCGGCCACCACAGGCGGAAGCGCCACCTCTTGGGGGGCAGCGCCTTCCTTATCCTGTCAGTCCACGTCGTGCTCATGTCTGCCTGGCCTGCTCATGCCGAGCCGCCTGCTACCGCTTTGTCACCGTGATCGTCCGCGAGACAGTCCGCGCGAACGTTTCCGGCCGATACATGTCCTCGGCCACCACGCCCGGCATCGTGAACGTGCCGGGCGTAACGGCGCGCACCATGTAGGCCACCGTCTCGCGGCGCTGGTCGAACAGGTCGAACGACGCGATGAAGCGGTCGTCCCGCGCCTCCGCAATGTTCGGCGCCGCCAGCTCGCCAAGGAAGGCGTACGGGCCGGTAGCGCCCGCATCCTCCGGCCGCAGCACAGCCTCGATCTCGAAGCCCGCCGGCAGCAGATCGGCGATGATCAGCGGCGTGCGCCGCATCTCGGTCGCCGCCACCGTCAGCGCGACAATGATGCGGTCGCCCTGCCGGAACGTGTCGCCGTTGATGGCCTGTCCGCCCGGCGTCCACAGCTGCTTGTTCGCAAGCATGCCGTCGAACGCAGGCGCAGGCGCCGTCGCCGGAGATCCGCGCGAGACAGCCGTCACATACAACTGCCCCTGCCCGTTGTTGGTGAACACCGGCGGCCGCGCGACTTGCGTCTCGTTCATCCGGTAGACGCCGTTGCCGGATGCAGTGGCCTGCCCTTGCACGGCGACATTCACCGCAGACTGGCCGCCCGACAGCGCATTCGCCGCGAGCAGAAGGAACGCCTTCTCCTGCGTCGTCAGCCTGTCCGGTTCCGGCAGGTCCTGAGCCACGCGCTGAGCAAGACGCTGCACGAGCGTGGTCTGCTTGGCCTCCTGCGCCACGGACAACACGCCAGCCAGGTCACGACGCGGCGTCTGGTAGTAGTCGCCCGTGTTCGTATAACCTAGCGCCCGCTCCGCCGAGTCAAAGGCCGACTTCGCACGCGCATTGTCGCCGATCATGTAGAGCGCAGCGCCCAGTTGCGCCCGCGCGAGCGGGCTCTGGATCTGGTTCAGCCGGTCATCATGCAGGTAGCGAAGACGCGCACGATCCATGCGGCGGGCTTTAGCCAGCACATAGGACGCATACGCCACCGAGCGGTCCATCATCGCTTGCGCGGTGTCGTTGCTGTAGGGGCTCTCATAGACTTCGAAGTCGTAGCCTGACGAGTAGCGCGACTCCCGGATCGCGAACTCCTCGAGGGAGTCATACGCCTTGTCGAGCGCCGCATCCGGAACCACGTAGCCAGCTGCCTTCGCGCGGAACAGGAAGTCCGTCGCATATGCGCCGAGCCACGGGCTGGAAAGTGCATCGCCCGTCCGCCACAGGCCGATGGCGCCATCTGCGCCCTGCCGGTTGAGCAGCGTATTCACCGCCTCCTGCACCTGATTTCGCAGGTCCGCCGGGGTCTTGCGCCCGGCAAGCGCCGCCACCTGCGCCGCATAGAGCAGGGGCAGCGCACGGCTGGTGATCTGCTCGGTGCATCCATACGGATACTGCTCAAGCGAGTCGAACAGGGCCGCCGCGTCCATCGGGATGGGCGAGAACGACACCTGCAGATAGCTCGAGCCCGGCACGAAGGACGACAGCGAATTGGCCGCCGGCGAGAAATTCGCCCCCGGCTGAACCGTTGTCCGGATCACATTGCTCGCGGGCAGCCAAGCCGAACGCGTCTGGATCGGATAGCTGCGCGTGACCGCATAGCCGCCCGGTCCCGTCAGGTTGAACGAGATGTTCGAAATGCCTTCAGCGCCCGACGAGAAGGACGCGTCGCGATCCGTGCGCTGGCTCTTGGCGAGGTTCGCCGAGAGCGCTCCGGAGGTCGCACGCACGGGGCCCGTGGCTTGCAGCGCTGCGTTGTAGACGCCCGCCTCGCCTTCCACGTTGTCGAGCGTCAGCGTGCCCGTGGCTGTGTCTCCCGGTGCAAGGAAGCGCGGAAGCGCCAGCAGCGCAGGCACCTGGTCCCGCACGGTCACCGGTTTCGATGCCGATCCCACGCCCGAGTTGGACCATGCAACCGCCATCAACCGCAGTTCGCCGTTGAACGCCGGCACATCGAACGTCACCGAAGCCTTGCCGCCATTCAGCTTCACCGGCGCAGACATCAGAACCACCGACTGCGTCGGCACCACCGTCAGTCCCGCCCCGCCGATCTGGTCGCCGCCCTGACGGATGTTTCCGGCAGCGCCCTGGTTGGGATCGAGCAGGCGGCCATAGTCATCGCGGAGCTCAACGCCCAGCCGCCGCTTGCCGAAGAAGTACTCGGCCGGATCCGGTGTCTGGAATCCGGTCAACAGCAGGATGCCCTCGTCCACCGCAGCAATCTGGACAAAACCATTGTCGTTCGGGCCAGCCGCCGTGACGTTGACGGTCATCTTGTTGTTCGGCCGTTGAACCGCAGGCGCCGCGATATCCAGCTTGAACGTCCGCGGGGCCACATCCACTGCAACGTGAGCAACGCCCACCGCGCGGCGCGGTTTCGGCGTCTTTACCGCGTCACGCGGCGTGTAGACCGTCGCCATGACATAGACGCCCGCGCCCCACTCCTTGGTGACAGGAAGACGGATGTTCGCGCCTTCGTTGGCCTTCACGGACACCGTACGCGTAAGAATGACATTCTCTGACGCCACCACGATTTCAGCCTCACCCGAATAGGGTGGCATGATCGTAACATTGAGATCGCCACCGATGGCCGGCAGCGCATCCGGAACCTGCACGCGCACACGGTCCGGCGCCTCAACGCCCTCCTGCGGCTGGCCGCCCCAACCCGACCAGAAGCCGTAAGAAGCTTCGCCGCCATTGGCCTCTTCGGTCAGGTAGATTTCGTAGTCGCCATAATCCAGCTGGCGCGTCTTGATCGTCCCGCGCCCACCTTCGGCCACTGCGATCCGGCCGCTCTCCAGTTCAACGACACGGCGCGACTGGCGCCACTGCCAGGCCCCGCCGCCTTCGCGATACCAGTCATACTTCCAGTCGATGCGGACCAGCCGCCAGTTGATGTTGGCGGATTTCATCGCTCCGGTGCGATCCACCGACACGACCTCGAACGAAGCCGTCTCACCCTCTTTGGACGAGCGGTCATCGAACGCAGGCTTGATGCCGACATAGCGAGCCTCCGGCCGGTAGGCGACGCGGACATCGTCCCGCACCGCGCGACCACCCGGCTCGATCGCCGCCATCACGGCGCGCAGCCGCAACGGACGCGACGAGTCCGCGTTCTCCGCTGCACGCGGATCGAGCGAGATCACGGCGCGACCTGCGGCATCCGTGTTCGCCGGAGCCAGATCAAAGGTCGATTCACGGAACTGCTCGTCATGACGGCCGAACGCAAAGCCCTTCAGATCCGGGAACGGGTTGGGGTCCGCCTCAACCCGCACGTTGCCCTCGACGGGCAAGTCGGCGCCGGGCGCGCCATAGAGGAAGCGCACATTTGCCGTGATCGGCCGCGCTTCGTCCGCACGCATCGGGCTCGCCGTATCCGCCGCCAGGTCCATCGCGATACGTTGCGGGACAAAATCCTCGACCGAGAAATTCTCGGATCCAACGACGCCGACGCCATCCACCTCGGTCGAAATCCGCCACGTGCCGCGCGCCGCCGAGTTCGGCACGGGGAAGGCATAGCTCACTCCGCCATTGTGCTCGCGCGCATCCTTGAAACGCAGCCGCCCGGCTTCGAGCCCGTTCGGCCCATAGACGACCACCGATCCCGCACGATTGCTCAGCGACACCGCCGAGGCATCGCGGATGAGCGACGTGATGTACGCCGTCTCGCCCGGCCGGTAGACGCCGCGCTCGGTATAGACAAATGCGTCCGCAGCCAGCGACGGCGCCCGACCGCCGACATCACGCTCGGTCAGATCGACCGGCGAGCGGTCGAGATCGAGGATCGCGAAATCGCCGTTCGGCGCA
>CAIKXW010000274.1 GCA_903831485.1 uncultured Alphaproteobacteria bacterium
AACGGGGTCGGTGATGTTGGGGGTCTGAACGAACCGGTTGCGATGCCATTCCGCCTTGCCGTTGCGCAGGCGAATGCCGTGCACCATGCCGTCGCCGAGAAACCAGTGATGCGAGCGTCCCGACTTCGGGTTGGGACCTGTACGGATGTAGGTGCCGTTGAGCTCCGGCGGGATCGCGCCCTCGACATGGAGACTTGCGTGCGTTCGCTCCTGCAGGAGCGGCGCCCAGTTGCCGCGAAGGTGCCAGGGAAGGTGTGTAGCGGTATCGGCCATGAGACTGCAGAGCCTCCTGCTGAACGCATGATGTTGGCGCCGAGCGTAGGCGCACGCTGTTAAGGCGACAAGGCGGAAGGGTCGCCAAGCGATGTGCGCCGTAACTAAAGGTGACATGCGGACGCTGCGGAATGCCGCCTGGCACGGGGGTGAACCGAGGTCAGACGCGCTTGAAGGGATCGCCCAGGCGCTGCAGCGCTGCTTCCGCCTTTGCAACATCCTGTGGCGTATCGATGCCGGCTGATGGCAGGTCCTGCGCGGCGACGGGGACGGCGTAGACGCTCAGGCCGTTCTCGATGAAGCGCAGCTGCTCAAGGCCTTCGAGTTCTTCGTAGCGCGAGGTTGGCAGGGCGGCGATGCGGATGAGGGCGGCGCGCGTGTAGCCGTAGAGGCCGACATGCTGGAGGACGGGCGAGAGGTCGGTTGCGGCGCGCATCCCCGCTTCGCTGCGGATGGCAGGGATGATCATCTTCGAGAACCAGATCGCGCGGCCGTCTTCGCCGCGGATGCAGGTCGTACCGGAGAAGGGCGTCGCTTTCTTGTGCTCGCGCAGGGCGTCGAGTGCGTCCCATGAGAGCGGTATCACCGGCGTCACGACATCGGCGCGCGTGGCGTTGTCGATCAGGGCGGAGACGTGGGAAGGCGGCGTGAAGGGCGCATCGCCCTGCAGGTTGACGATGAAATCGGCGTCGGGGGCGGCGATCTCCATGGCCGCGCGGCAGCGGTCGGTGCCGGAGGGGAGATCGGGATCAGTCATCACGGGTTCTGCGCCGATTTCTCGGGCGTGGGCGGCGATTCGATCATCGTCCGTGGCGACAAGGACGCGGGCGCCTGTCGCCTGCCCCGCCTTGCGCGCGGCGCCTACAGTGCGCTCCAGCATCGACACGCCGTTGATGAAGTGCAGCGGCTTGCCCGGGAAGCGTGTGGAGGCATAGCGCGCGGGGATGACGATGACGGATTTCATGGGACGAATCTCATGGGACGGACTTCACGCGAGGCCGGCCTTCAAGAGGTCGTGCATGTGGATGAGGCCGACGGGTTTGCCGGCGTCCACCACGAACATATGGGTGATCTTGCGCTCGTTCATGGTGCGGAGGACATCCGCAGCGAGCGATGAGCGCTCGACCGTTCGCGGGGCAAGGGTCATTACGTCGTCGATGATGGCGGCTGTCTTTCCCGAGGTGAGATGGCGGCGGAGGTCGCCGTCCGTGACGAGGCCGGCGAGCGTTCCGTCCGGAGCGGTGACTGCGAGCACGCCGAAGCCCTTGGCCGTCATTGTCTTCACCGCGTCGATGAAGGGTGCGCCAGCGGCCACGACGGGAAGCTCGCTCGAGGTGTGCATCACGTCTGCGGCGGCAAGCAGCATCGCACCAAGCTTGCCCCCGGGATGGAAGACCTTGAAGTGGTCC
>CAIKXW010000275.1 GCA_903831485.1 uncultured Alphaproteobacteria bacterium
ATCTGGGCTTCGGGGCTTTTCACGCCGCGATCGCGGTAGGTGTTCCAGGCGCCGTTCCAGGTGGCGTTGCTGTACTGGAAGAGGCCGGTGTAGGGGCCTGCGGAGTTCACGATCAGGGGACGACCGCCGGATTCGCACATCATCACGGCGTACATGCGCGCGTCGGATTCTTCGTAGGGGTGCTGGCGGCGGGCCCATGCGATCCAGGCGCGGTACTGGCTGAGGGTGTCGGCGCCAGGGGTGGCGCGTGGGTCTGCAGGGGGCGCGGGGAGCGGCGGAGGCGCCGTGGCTGCGGCTGGCGCCGGAGCCGTGGGCGTGGAGGCGCAGCCGGCTAGGACGAGCGCCGCGCCAATCGCGATCGCGCAAGATAGTCGGCGCATGTTCTGCAGCACGGTTCGTCCCCAACTGCTTCTGCCGGACGCTGCAAAACTAGCACGTCACGGTTCGCTTACAAAGGCGTGTTGAGGGCCGTGACGCGGGTCGGCGTTCTGCTAGGATCTGCGCAACGGGAGGACGCATGAAGTATCTGAGGACTATTGGCGCAATCGGGGGGGCGCTGTGCGTGCTCATGGGCGTGGTGTGGATTTTCCAGGGGGTCAACGTGATCCCGGGCAGTTTCATGACGGGCGTCATCGACTGGTCGTATCGCGGCGCGGTGCTGGCGGTTGTCGGGCTGGTGCTGCTGTTCCTGTCGCTGCGCCAGCCGCGTGCGAAGGGGCAGTGAGCGCGGCCGGGACACGGCAGGTGCTGATCGATGGTTCGACAGCGCGGCCGGCGCGATTTGCGGGCGTGGGCTCCGAGATCGTGCGCTGGGTGGGCGGGGGCTATCTGAGGCTCGCCGGATGGAAGGTATGCGGGGATTTTCCGGCGCTGGACAAGGTGGTGCTGGTGGCGGCGCCGCATACGTCGAACTGGGACGGGCTCAACATGCTGGCGACGGCCGCGCATTATCGCGTGAAGCTGCGCTGGATGGGCAAGGCGAGCCTGACGCGCGGACCGTTCGGGTGGTTGATCAAGGCGCTGGGCTGCGTGCCGATTGATCGCTCGCAGAGCAATGATCTGGTGCGCGTGATGGCGGATGCGTTTGCAGCGTCCGACCGGATGGTGCTGGCCATTCCGCCGGAGGGGACGCGCAGTGCTGTGCGTGAATGGAAGAGCGGTTTCTATCACATCGCGGTGGCGGCGAGCGTGCCCATCGTGCTGAGCGTGCTGGACTATGGGACGAGGCGCGTGAGCCTTGCGGCGGTGGTTTATCCGAGCGGGGACTATGAGGCGGATCTTGCGGTGATCCGCGGGCACTATGCGACGGCGAAGGGGAAGAACCGGGAGAAGTTCGTGGCTTAGTCCGGCAGCATCGCTTCCAGCGTTTCGATGCGGTCGGCTTCGCGGGAGGGTTTGTCCCAGCGGATGCGGTGGATGCGCGGGAAGCGCATGGCGAGGCCGGAGCGGTGGCGCGGGGAGCGCTGGAGGCCTTCGAAGGCGATCTCGAGCACGAGGCCGGCGTCCTTGTTGGCGGTGACGGAGCGGACGGGGCCGTAGCGGTCGATCGTGTTGTCGCGGACGTATTTATCGAGCGTGGCAAGCTCTTCGTCGGTGAATCCGAAATAGGCTTTTCCTACAGGCGTCAGTTCTTCGCCTTCAGCCCCATCCTTTCCCTGTAGTGTGCGCCAGACGCCGAAGGTGAAATCGGAGTAGAGGCCCGAGCGTTTGCCGTGGCCGCGCTGGGCGTACATCAGCACGGCGTCGACGAGGTAGGGGTCGCGCTTCCACTTGTACCACTGGCCGGCGGTGCGGCCGGCAACATAGGGCGCGTCCCAGCGCTTCAGCATCAGGCCTTCGATCTCGTTGGTGGGCGGGTTGCGGCGCAGGTCGTCGAGTGCGGCGGCGTCAGTGAAGGGGACGAGCGGCGAGAGGTCGATACGCGGATCGTCGAGCGTGACGATGAAGCGTTCGAGTTTCTTGCGGCGCTCTGCGAAGGGCAGTGGACGGAGGTCGTGGTCGTCCTCCTGCAGGAGGTCGTAGGCGCGGAGCATGGCGGGGCGCTCGGCCATCTGCTTTGGGGAGACGAGCTTGCGGTTGAGGCGTTGCTGAAGTTCGTTGAAGGAGGCGACGCCGCCTTGCGAGGAGCGGATCAGGAGCTCCCCGTCGATGGCGGCGTTGAAGTTGGCGGCTTCGAGCAGGTCGGGGAAGGTCTTCGAGATGTCGTCGCCGTTGCGGGTGTAGAGGCGGCGTACGCCCTTGTCGGCGGCGAGCTGGACGCGGACGCCGTCCCACTTCCATTCCGCGGCGAAGTCTTTCGGGGAGATCAGGGAGGGATCGAGACCGGCGGCCTCGATGCGTTCGGCCTTGCTGAGCAGCGGGTGGGCCAGCATGGGCGGGCGGAAGGGGGAGAGGGCGCCGGAGACGGGTTTGGGGCCTCGGCTGTCGAGCCAGGCGAGGAGATCGAGATAGGGCGGCGCCATGCCGTGCCAGAGTTCTTCGATCTCTGACACGTCGACCTTGCCGTAGTCGGCGAGGGCCTGTCGGGCGAGGCGGGCGGACACGCCGATC
>CAIKXW010000276.1 GCA_903831485.1 uncultured Alphaproteobacteria bacterium
CCTTGGTCACGCCGCCAGCGCACAGGTCCCCTTCATACCGAACTGCGTCGAGCCGATCTCCCAGGCCGAAATCAACATGTGCGCCCGTGTGGAACACGAAGCGGCCGACAAGGAGATGACTACAGTCTACGACCAGGTGATTACGCAGTTTCGCGAACAGGATCGCTCGTACGCCGATCTCGGTCCGGAATACGTTGGCGCCGAGATGCTGTTGTCGTCATCGCAGCAGACATGGAGCACCAGCCGACGCGATTTCTGTTCGGCCGGCGGGCTCGCCAACTATGGCGGATCGATGCGCCCGGCCGTTGTCGCCACCTGTTTCGCGATGCTGGCGCGCAGCCGAACCGAAGAACTCCGCTGGCTGCTGGAGTAGCGCCCGACGTCGTCAGGGCCATTATGGTAAATGGCCGCTTAATCATTGACTCAACAGCTTATTTACCCGGGTCAGCGAATCTCACTGCTTCAGTCCCGTACGGGCGTTGCGTGAGACATCCCCATGGCGATCAAGACGATCGACCCGCAAGTTCAGAAGAACGCGAAATCGAAGGCCGCTTCGGCTCTCGCCGCGAAGATTCTCACGCCGCCAAGACTGCCGCTCGACCAGATCGTGGTCGGCGACTGCATCGAATCGATGAACGCGCTGCCGCCCAACTCGATCGACCTTATCTTTGCCGACCCACCCTACAACCTCCAGCTCGGCGGCGACCTCACGCGCCCCGACAACTCCCATGTCGACGCCGTGAATAACGAGTGGGACAAGTTTGCCTCGTTTGCAGCGTACGATGAATTCACGCGCAACTGGCTCAAGGCCGCGCGCCGCATCCTGAAGCCCGACGGCGCCATCTGGGTCATCGGCTCCTATCACAACATCTTCCGCGTCGGCGCCGCGATCCAGGACCTGGGCTTCTGGATTCTCAACGACGTGGTCTGGAACAAGTCCAACCCGATGCCCAACTTCAAGGGCACGCGCCTCGCCAATGCCCACGAAACCCTGATCTGGGCCGCGCGCAGCCAGGAGCAGAAGAGGTATACCTTCAACTACGACGCGCTGAAGGCCGGCAACGAAGACATCCAGGCGCGCTCTGACTGGTGGACCTTCCCGATCTGCTCGGGCGGCGAACGCCTGAAAGGCGAAGACGGGCGCAAGTCGCATCCGACGCAGAAGCCCGAAGCCCTGCTCCACCGCATCATCGTCGGCACCACCAATCCGGGCGACGTGATCCTCGATCCGTTCTTCGGCACGGGCACAACCGGCGCCGTCGCTAAACTGCTCGGCCGCCACTTCATCGGCCTCGAGCGTGACGCTGATTACATCGACGTCGCCACCCGCCGCATCGCCAATGTCCGCACGCTCGGCGCCGAGGACATCGAGGTGCAATCGAGCAAGAAAGCCGAACCGCGCGTCCCCTTCGGCGCGCTGGTCGAACACGGCCTCGTCCGCCCCGGCGATCGCCTGTTCTGCCCGCAGAACCGCCACGTCGCCCGCGTCCGCGCCGACGGCTCGCTGGCCAATGGCGACGCAAGCGGCTCGATCCACCGCATGGGCGCCCACGTCCAGAACGCGCCCTCCTGCAATGGCTGGACCTTCTGGCACTACAAGTCCGACCAGGGCCTCGCGCCGATCGACCTGCTGCGCCGGAAATTCCGGACACAGATGGGGCTGTAGGTCTCGAAGACATCCTCTTCATTTTCCAGCGGCGCATGTCGTAGGCTTGCCTTGCAACAACGAGGTCGGCTCGACACATGTCCAAAGTCCGGGTGAACTGCTTCTCCATCTCGCTCGATGGCTACGGCGCCGGACCGAACCAGAGTCTCGAGAACCCGCTCGGCGAGCGCGGCCCCGAGCTCCATAACTGGTTCTTCCCGACCCGGACCGTTCAGAAAAAAGTCTTCAACCAGGATGGCGGCCAGACCGGCGTCGACAATGACATGGCCGAATGCTCGTTCGAGAATGTCGGCGCCTGGATCCTCGGCCGCAACATGTTCGGCCCCGTGCGCGGCGACTGGCCGGATGACAGCTGGAAAGGCTGGTGGGGCGACGTCCCGCCCTGTGATTGCGATGTGTTCGTCCTCACACACTATCCGCGCAAGTCCTTCGCCCTCGCCCGCACGACGTTCCACTTCATCACCGACGGCCCCCTCGCCGCGCTCGAAAAAGCGAAGGCTTCGGCAAAGAACAAGGACGTCCGCATCGGCGGCGGCGCCTCGACAATCCGCCAATACCTGCAGGCCGGCCTGATCGACGAAATGCATCTCGCCGTCAGCCCCGTCGTCTTCGGCAAGGGCGAACACCTGCTGCAGGGCATCAACTTGCCCGCGCTTGGCTTGAAAACCGTCAAGCTCGTCGCCGGCGAAGGCGCGACGCACTACCTGCTGTCGAGATAACGGCTACTGCAGCCCCTTCCGGGCTTCCGCCAGACCCTGATTCAGCCAGCCGAGCTCGTTGCGGTTGGTCGACGCCTTCACCAGCGCCTCGAAGGCTGCCACGCGTGCGCGCAGAACATCCTTGTCCCCCGGCGCGCCTTCGAGGCCGATCGATGTCAGGTGCAACGCCTCCACCAGCTTGCCCTGCCCGACCAGACTTCCCGCCTCATCCGCAATCGCCTTCCCACCGCCCGCCAGCTTCACTAGCGAACCCGAAACGCTGTCCCGTCCTTCGGGAAACATCCCGGCCGGATCGCCATCGAACCACCCGGCATAGCCCTCATAGATGCCGCGCACCGACCACGAGATCTTGCCATAGCCCTCGCCCACATCGAGTTGCGGCGGCAGCTTGATCTCGCGCATCAGCGTGTGCACGTCCTTGCCCTCGTTCATGCCTTTCAGCACGGCGTCGTGCACGTAGACGATGGCGTCGCGCATCTTCGTGAACTGTGCGCGCACATTGTCCTTGCCGACGATCGCCGGGCCATGGCTCGGGATCACGACTTCCGGATCGAGCGCGAGAACCTTGTCCAGCGAATTGATGTAGTCCATCGGCCAGCGCGGCCGGGTGCCGCGCAACGTGTACATGTTCGGAAACGACTCGTAGAAATTGTCGCCCACGAACGCGGCCTTCAGGCTCGGCGCCCACACGGTGAGATGATCCGGCGTCTCGCCCGGCGTCGAGATCAGCTGCAGCTTCACGCCGCCGACGTCGAGATCCAGCGTGTCGCGAAACGTGATGTCCGGCACGATGCCCAGCACGTTCGGCGCCGGCCCCGCCTGCACAGGCGCCGCTGCCGCAGCCGCCCCGCCGCTTCCGGCAAACTGGAACTGCGCCGCATTCCGCCGCCCGAAGAAACCCGCGAGCATGCGCTGATAGCCGAGAAACTCTCCGAACGATTCCTGCGCCACCACCTTTGCGCCGAGCGGCTTCCACAGCACCACGCCACCCGTATGGTCGCCATGACCATGCGTCAGGATCACATAGGCGGCCTTTGTCACGCCGCTCTTCTGCAGCAGGTCGAAATGCGCCTTTGACGCCGGCGGCCGCGACGTGTCGATGATCACGGCGCCGGCCGGCGTATCGAGCACGATCGTGTTCGACGACACGTTGCGGCCGAGCACGTAGCGAAGTCCCGGCGCCACCGTGATGACTTCGAGATTCTGCGTCGGGTCGGCAAAGTCCATGCTGGACGGCAGCGGCGGCGCCGCCACGCGTCCGGGCTGCGCCTCAACCGGCCCCATGGCCTGGCACGACGCCAACCCGATCGTCGCCAGCAAACCGACGATGTTCCTCATCCTAGGCTCCTTCGCCGTACCGACGCCGTTTGTGGTACCGACACCCGGCAAAAGCTGCAATCGCGTCCCGCGACGTCGAGCCGGGGAACGGCCTCCCTTGGCGCAAGGCGATTCTTTGCCCACAACGCCCGGTGCGCCATTCCAAATCCGGAACCTGCTTCCTATCTCGACCGCTGAACCAGAGGGATCCATCAATGAAGCTTTACTACGCGCCGGGCGCCTGCTCACTCGCCACCCACATCCTGCTGCGCGAGGCAGGCCTGTCGTTCGACCTCGAAAGGGTCGATATCCGCAAGAAGACCACGGAGCACGGCGAAGACTGGATGGCGCTGAACCCGAAGGGTTACGTCCCGGCACTCCGCATGGACGACGGCGATATCCTGACCGAGAATGTCGTCCTTCACGGCTATGTCGCGGACCTCAAGCCCGAACTGAAACTCGCCCCCGCGCACGGCACGAAGGCGCGCCTGAAGCAGGACGAACTGGCCGTCTATGTCTCGACCGAGATCCACAAATCCTACGGCGCGCTGTTCAACCCCGCGATCACTGACGATGCGCGCAAGGCGGCGATCGACAAGCTGCAAACGCGCTACAGGCTGATCGAACAGCTTTTGTCCGATGGCCGCACCTACGTCACAGGCGAGCACTTCACGTCCGTCGACGCCTATCTGTTCACCGTCACCAGCTGGGCGAATTCGCTGAAGGTCGACCTGTCGGCCTTCCCGAAACTCTTCGCCTACCAGCAGCGCGTTGCCGCCCGCCCCGCAGTGCAGGCAGCGCTCGTGGCCGAGGGTCTGGTGAAGGCGGCCTGAACGACAGCCCGCGCGTCGCTACTTTGCAGCAGCGGCGCG
>CAIKXW010000277.1 GCA_903831485.1 uncultured Alphaproteobacteria bacterium
AAGCTCCGCCTCGAGCGCGAAGACCTGCTCACCCGCTATCTGCCCGACAGCCGCGCCGTGAAGGACATCGACCGCAGGATCACCCAGCTTCAGGGCTTCCTCGCCACCGCGCCCGTACAGGGCCTGCGCCGCATCGGACCGAACCCGACCTGGCAGGCGCTCGAGGCCGACCGCGCCGTACAGACCGCCAACATCAGCGCGCTTACCGGCCGCGCCGCCGCCCTCGCAGCACAGCGACAACAGGCTGCCGACCGCATCGCCCGCCTGGCCAGCCTCGAACCGGAATACCTTCGCCTCAAGCGCGACCGCGACGCGCTCGAATCCTCCGCGGGCGCCTTCGCCACGCGCGAACAGGCCGAACGCGCCCGCGCCGAGCTTGCCTCGCGCAATGTCGACAACATCTCCGTCTACGAAGCCGCGCGCGCGCCCACGCGCGGCGACGCCGGCCGCCGCACAATCCTGATCGCCGTCGCCATCTTCGGTCTCATCTCCGCCCTCGCGCTCGGCCTCCTGCGCGCATGGTCCGTCTCAAGCTTCGCGACCGCCAACGGCATCGAACGTACGCTCGGTCTGCCTGTCCTCGCCACGGTGCGGGAGCGCTGAATGAAGGACCTGCGCGCCGACCTCCGCGACCTCCACCGCTCGCTGTCCCAATCCCCCAGCCCCGATGGCGGGCGCAGCGTGATGTTCATCGCCGCGCGGGCAGGCGAGGGCGTCTCCAGCGTCGCCGCTTCCTTTGCGCTGATTGCCGCCGAGCAGGCTCATCGCGCCGTCTGGCTCGTCGACCTCGATCTCAAGCGCAACCATCTGTTCAACAGCTTCGCCGTCGGCCCCTTCGCCGACGCAATGGGCGGCGTCGGCCCGCCTTACTCGGCTGCGCTCAAGACCCAGCCCTTCTTCTCGATCGAACCCGCCGATCCGGAAGCCATGTCCGGCCTCGGCCTGTTTACCGCCCATCGAGTCGGCGACACGCGCCTGATGGTCACGCAGTTCGACGCCGCGCGCCTGAAGCCGAACCACGCCATCCGCATCCGTACGCAACCCGCCTACTGGCAGACCGTACGGTCGGTTACCGACTGGGCCATCGTCGACGCTCCCGCGCTCGAACTCGCCAGCGCTGGTCTCGCCATCACGTCGCAGATCGACCGCACCGTCATCGTTGTCCGCGAGGATGCCGCCACGCCGTCCGATGTCGAAACGCTCCGCCGCGAGATCGAGGCGCACGGCGGCAAGGTCGCCGGCGTCGTGCTCAACCGGCAGAAGGGCGACGCCCGCGTCGCCGACCGCTTCGCCAGATGATCGCGCAGCCGCGCATCACCCGTGTTGAGTTCGCGCTCGCCGGCCTGACGCTGTTCATGTTTGCCGAAGCCTTCCTGCCGCGCCTCCTGGCGCCGGGCCCCGCCGACGTGACCGGCGAAGTGCCTGAGAGCACGATGCTCCGCTATCTCTGGCTTCCCTTCTACGGCCTCATCGCCGTCGGCCTTTTCTTCGCCATGGGCCAGGCATGGCGAGCCGCTATTCGTGCGCCTTGGCTCATCTTGCTTGCGCTCGTCGCCATTGCCTCCGCCCTCTGGTCGATCGATCCGGAGCTCAGCTTCCGGCGCGGTATCGCGCTCCTCGCCACCACCATGATGGGCGTCTATCTCGCCGCGCGCTTCGACTGGCTTACGGCGCTGCGCCTTCTCGGCGCCGTCTGGTTCTTCCTGATGGCGGCGAGCTTCATCGCTGGTCTCGTCGCTCCCGGCTTCGCCCGGATGAGCGAAGTCCATGTCGGCGCATGGATGGGCGGATGGAGTGAGAAGAATGCGCTCGGCGGCCACGCTGCCCGCGCATCCTTCCTGCTGGCCTTCCTCGCCTGGCGCGATCCTGCCCACCGTCGCTGGTGGATTGGCGGCGCGTTACTGGCGCTAGCCCTGGTGATCTTCTCCCGCTCCGCCACCGCGCTGCTCGGCGCAGGCCTCGGCCTCGGCACACTCTTCGCTGCGTGGTGGATGCTGAAGGGCAAGCGCTGGTCGCTGGCGCTCGTCTGGTCCGGCCTCAGTATCGGCGGCCTCGCAGTGCTCGCCTACATCACCATGCCTGATGTGGTCCTGGGCCTGCTCGGCAAGGACGAGACGCTCACCGGCCGCACCGACATCTGGGCCTCGCTCGGGGAAGCCATCGAGAAGAAGCCCATGCTGGGCTATGGCTATCTCGCCTTCTGGGGTCTCGATTCAGAACCACGCTACTGGCTAGAACGCGCCGTCGACTGGAACGCGCCCTCCGGTCACAATGGCTGGCTCGATCTCGCCATCTCGCTCGGCGTCGTCGGCATTGCGATCTACACGATCGATCTGGCAATCACGCTCTGGCGCGCCAGCCGCCTGTCAATGGCCTCACCGGCCGGCGTCTTCGCGCTCGGCTTCCTGGCGCAGTTTCTTCTGTTCGCGACGTCCGAGAGCATCATCGCCGCCCAGAACAGCATTCTCTGGGCAACCTACGCCTTCGTCGGCGCCAAGCTTGCGCTCGGCGCACGGACGTCTCAGTCGATCACGCCGCTCAGCACCGCCCCCAGCGTCGGCGCGGCAAGGACTGCGCCCGCCTCAACCGCACGCACCGCCAGCTCCTCGATCAGGTCAGCCGGGGCGCCGTAGGTGGTCGGCGTTTCGCCAACATCATGCGTGAAGAAGAACAGCCACGCCTTCTTCTCGATACAAGCCTCCAGCGCCGCAAGCGCGCGCCTGCGATGCACCGCTGATGCGCCCAGCTCCACCGCGTGCAACTGGCTGCGATCGACCTCGTCGATGTTCAGACCTGGCAGGATGCCACGTCCGGTCGCAAACAGGTCGCCCACCCATTGCTTGGCCGCATAGGTCGTCTCGCCGTACGGAAAGGCGAACGCTGAAACCGTCGCGTCATGCCCCGCCTCGGCCAATGCGACTAGGTTCTCGCCGATATCGCGTTCGACACGCGACAAGCGCACCCGTGCGCAATCCAGATGTGCATGCGTATGCGCGCCGATCTCGTGCCCACGCGCACGGAGCTCGACCAGCGTCGCCGCATCGAACATCTCGCCCATCACAGGGCTCCGCTGTCCCATGAATGACGTGCATGCATAGAACCCCGCGCGCCCGCCACGCTTCTCAACGATGTCAGCGCCATTCAGCGCCGACTTCGGAAAGTCGTCGAATGTGAACGTGACCACGGGACGGTCCGGCGCAACGAACGCCTGGTTCGCGCGCCGCCACATCGTCACCCGCCGCTGCACCTTCGCGGGCAGGGCGCGCGAAGGAACGTAGTTCCACTGCGTCATCCCAGCGCCTCCGCATAGACCAGCGCCCGCCACGCCTTCAGCGCGCGACCGCGCAGCGCCAGCGGCAGGCCGCGAAACAAGGCAAGGCCGCGCGCAAGAGCCGTCGCCTGCTTGCGCATCGGCAGGCGGCGAAGCCGCGTGGCCAGCCGATAGAGCGGCATCTTTTCCGCTTCACCGCGATGGCGCGTCGTCATCAGCGCGAAGTTTTCGCCCGATCGCGCATACTTCGTGACAAGGTCCCGATCAGTGTCGAGCCCCATATGCGTCGCCGTGTTGTCGATATGCCGGACCGAAAACCACTGCTGCGCCCGCAGGCCCCAGTCCGTGTCTTCCCAACCCCACGCCGCAAAGCGCTCGTCGAACGGGCAGGCATCGAGCACCAGCCTGTGAACCAGCACGTTGGAGGAGAACACATACCGCCCCGGTGTTGCGTTGCGCACATCGGCCGGAAGACATTCCGAAGTCTCCGCCTGCCACCGGTGAAGCGCGAACTTCCGATCCTTCGGCGCTGTCTTCAGCGAACACCCGCCGACGACCAGCGCCGGCTCCCACGTCGTGTCTACGGCGTCGAGATAGTGTTCCAGAAACTGCACGTCGTCCGGGATCATGTCGGCGTCTAGCAACAGGTACCAGTCCGTGCGCGCATGACGAATGGCTGCGTTTCGCGCCGCCGAGCGCCCGCGATTGGCCGCCGCGGAGACGATGCGTACGGCTGCCGCCGTCCGCCCGGCATGCGTCTCCAGTTTCGCAACCAGCTCGTGGTCGCCGCTGCCGTCGTCAAACAGGATGATCTCGACCAGCGATGACGAGGCGCATGCCGCCAGCGCATCCAGCAGCTTCGTCGCGTCATAGCGATAGATCGGCACACAGACGGAAAGCCGCGGTGCGGCTCCGCGCCAATAGACATTGTCGTGTATCCGCTCACCCGAAAGGGCAGGCTTCATCTGGTCGTGGACTAGCTTGGTCGCGTGCATCGTGCTCACCGGCTTTTCTCGCGATCACCCAGGAGGCAGGGCAGGGTCTTCAGAACGATCCATAGGTCGAGCCACACCGAGGCGCGGTTGACGTATTCCATGTCGAGGCGAACGCGCTCGCGCACTTCGTCCGGCGTGTGGCAGGGTCCGCGCGATCCGTTCACCTGCGCCCAGCCGGTCATGCCGGGCTTCATGCGGTGGCGGTGAGCGTAGTCGCCCACCGTGCGCGTCACTTCGATGGACCCTGCGGTCATGCCAACGGCGTGCGGACGCGGGCCGACGATCGACATCTCGCCCTTCAGTACGTTGAAGATCTGCGGCAGCTCATCAAGGCTCGACATGCGCAGGGATCGGCCGATGCGCGTCACGCGCGGATCGTCTGCCACCGTCTGTATGATGATCCCGTTCTCCGCAGCCTTGTCGGGGCGCATGGTGCGGAATTTCCACACACGGATGATCTCGTTGTTGAACCCGTGGCGCTTCTGCCGGAACAGAACCGGCCCGTTGCTGTCGAGCCGGATCATCACCGCGATGATCGCCATCGGAATGGCCAGCACCACGGCAGCCGTCGTCGACACGACAAGATCGAAAGCACGCTTCACACCCGCGCGGCGAACATCCTTCGGCGCGCCCGAAACATAGGCGGCCGGCGCATCAACCACCCGCGCCAGCGATGTGTGCTCGGGATTGAACCCGTCGAGGTCGAGCACAAGAATGATCTCGTGCGGCAGGTTGCGGATGCGATCGATCAGCTCGCGCACGCGCGCCTGCGCCGTCGACGTGACCGTCACGACAATCCTGTCGATCTCTGGCAGCCCATCCCAGTTCAGCAGGTCCTCGACAGCGCCAAGATGCGGCGTGTCGCCCATCATCGTGGCGTTCGCCCGTACCGTCCGGTCATCGAAATAGCCGACAATGTTGAGCTCGCGCTCCTGCACATTGCGCGAGACGATACGCGCCGCGGCCGGCGTCGCGCCCACGATGACCACATTGTCTGAAAGCAACCCATTGCGCGTAGCGGCGCGCACGACGCCGAGATAGTTGGCGTGGAGCGCGATGACCGCCAGCGCATTCACCGCACAGATGTTTGCGAACAGCGCAGGCATCGGAAATCCGGTCGCGAGCGCCAGCAGGAACACTGCACCAAGTCCCGCCGCACTGCCTGCAGCCGCGCGCAACAGATGCATCGCCACCGATCCTGCATAGCGAAAGCGATACGCGCCTGCGAGCCATGCGCCCGCCACACTCGCCGGCGCCAGAAGCACGAAGGGAAGCGCCATGCCCAGCGGCAATCGCCACAGGTCGATGCCCGCGCCAACGCAGAGGCACAGCGTGACAACAAGCACGCCAACGCCATCGAGTGCACGCGCAAGCAGCCGCACGCCGCTGCGATGGATCAGCCGCCGCCGCCGCGTCATCGACCCCACATGCGCAGGCCGGCCATCGCTTTCGCGCCGCGCCGCCTCCACACTCTTCGGGCGATCAATCCAGGCTAGCCGTTCAGCGCGCATCACTCACCGCGGTTACGAGAGGGCTCTCGCGATGCGCAAACCCTAGCGAAACAGGGTCAAGACCCGCTTCAGCCGATCGGTGAAATTCGATCGATCTCCCACGAAAAGCCCGACGGGAATGAGCGCGAGCCTGGCCAATCCGGTAACCAGGAAACGGTCGCGAAATCCGAGTAGCAGCGCCGTCGACCGCACCGCGCGCGACACGTCCCGCAGCCCAAGGTTTCCATCCATGACCGAGACGTTAACGGGCGGCAGCAGCGCATCGCCATGAAACGCCGTCCGCTGGGTCAGTAGCGCCGACAGCGGCGCTGACAGCAGCGCGACGCCCTTCTGGCTAAAAAACGTGGCCGCCGGCGCAGCCGACGCCAGCAGGCCCGTCGCATGCCGCATCGCGCGCCGGCATGGACAGCGCCTTGGCCGTCCTGGCGGCGGCGTCGGCCGACCCGCTGTTCGTCGCCGCCTCTCCCAGCCCGGCGCGCGCCAGTTCGGCCTGCGTCGCCGCCAGATCGGCCCCGCCAAGTCGAGCCTGGAGCCTCGCCCCGCCGAGCGCTGCCCGCCGCGCTCGCGCGAGACGTCGGCGTTCAGCGCCTCGCGCTCAATCTCGATTTCGAGCGCCTTCAGTTCCAGCGACGTCTCGGCCAGCGCCCGCCTCGCCCGCCTGTCATGCCGCCGCGCGAGCACCTGTCCCTGTTTCTCGCGATCGCCCGCCGCCGGCAGCCCATCGACAAGCCGGCCCGCAGCCTTCGCCGACATCGTCACCATATGCGCCCGCACGCGCGCGTCCGTGGTCGTCACGAAAGTCGCCTGATCGATAATCGAGAGCGCCGCCACGGACAGCGCCGTCAGAGTGGCAAGCGCCACGCCGATCCTGCCTGCTGTGCGCACCGTCCATGGCCCTGCCGGCGCGCCGGGCATCAGGCGCGACGCCGGCTTTGCTCAGATGCATGCGGGCAACGTCGCAGCCGCGCCGTGAATCAGGGGCGGGCCGGGGTTGTGTGCACCGGGGGTCAGCCCTTGCGGTTGTCGAACACCAGGATGCAGCCTTCGGGCGCAACGAAGGACGGCGTCACCGGTTTGCCGGCCAGCATCGCGTCCACCACGCTGCCAACATACTGTTGATCCGCCTTGGCGCGGGCGCGGCCATAGGTGACGCGATCATTGATCGGCCCCTGGTAAAGCACCTTCCAGGTGCCTGGCTGGATCACCAGCGTTTCGGTCGCGCGCTCGACGCCCAGAGGCTCGCCCACCTTCTGGTCGGCGTCTTTCAGCACAGGGATGGTCGACCCGAAGCTCTTCATCTCTTCAGCGATCGCCGCCGGCGTGTCGTAGAGGTTCGAATTCAGCATGAGGAACTTCACGCCCTTCGCCTCATACTTCGCCTGCAGCTCCTTGAAGTCAGGGGTCAGCTGCTGTCCGATCGGGCAGCCCTTGGTGTGCATGGTGAGCACGATCGCCTTGGCGTCTGTCATCTTGTAAAGCTCGTAAGCCCTCCCGCTCTGGTCCTTGAGCTTGAAGTTGGCGATCCTGGCGATCGGCAGTGTGTGGTTGGTGATGCCGGGCGCGTGCGCGCTGCCGGCCTGCTGCTCGTCTTCCATGGCGACCGGGGCGGGGGCTGTCTTGGCGTCGGCCGACATGTCCATGGCCGAATGATCCATTCCGGCATGGTCCATTGCCGCCTGGTCCGCCGCTGGTGCGACCGTGACGGGCGCGGAAGTAGCCTGAGCCGAGCTTGTAACGATCGGCGCGTCGGCGGCGGCGGGCGTCGCCGCCGCGCTCTCTGTCGTGGGAGCCGTTGCCGCCGTCTCACCGCCTGAGCAGGCAGCGATTGACAGGGCAAGGGCGGCGATGGCTGTGGTCGTAAGGATCCGGTTGAGCATGGGGGAGCGCTCCTCTTGCCTCTGACACGTTGGGCTGCCGCAATATCGGTCAAGCCCCTGACAGCGTCAAACCGCACAGGCCGTGACACACCGCCTTGTGTTCGGCCTTGAGCAGCAAGAGAGCCCCCGAACCCCATTCCGGGGCGGCCCAAACGAAAACAGGCGGCCGAAGCCGCCTGTTCCGTAGTTCTTTCTGTCTTGCGAGGCCTAGAAGGTCTGCTTGACGCCGATCTCGAACGTGCGGCCCAGCGGGCTACCCATACGGGGATCGTAGCCGAGTTCTTGGCGGGACTGCCCCGGATCCTCGTCCGTGATGTTGGAGACCGTCGCCGTGAGGCGCAGGTCTTCGGTGACGCGGAAGAGATAGGTGAAGTCAAACGCCAGCCAGTCACCACTTTCGACGCCATAGGTCGTCAAGCCGAACGGCGTCGTCGTGCCGGGTTGGAACCCGCCCGGAGTCGTCGGGCCGCGCTCGTCTGTTACGCCCGAAGTGTACTGGGCTCCCAGCCGGAAATTGTGCTGGTCCAGCGCGTAGTTGAGGCTGGCGTTCATCCGGTATTCGGACGATGCGTTGCCGACGACGAGGAAGTTGAGGAAGCCGAGACGGTCATCGACCGGCGCGATTTCGAAACCATCCAGGCTCGTGGCAGAGTTCTCATCCATGGTGACGATGGTGGCCGTCACAGCAGCGGTCAGGTCTCCCGGTCCAACCGGGAGGGTGTAGTTCACCTGCACGTCATAGCCGGCAATATGCTGGCCCGGTCCATTGCCGAAGTCGGTCCGGATCGAGTTCAGCGCGTTGGCCTGCGTGACGCCCTGGGTGCAACCGCCGCCGTTGAACGCGACGCGGCTGATCAGCGGGTGCGAGCAGTCAGCGTAGGCGGTGCCGTTGTTGACAACCGGGCTGGTTGCGATGCCGTTCTGCGTTGCGAATGCCATCGCGGCCGTCGGGCTGGCGACACCAGCTGCCGTTGCTCCGTAACGGAACACACCGTCAGCGATCTGGTTTGCCGCAGCCAGCAGGCCCAGTTCGTCTTCCGTCTCGATGTCGAAGTAGTCGACGATGATCGACAGCTCGTGGTCAGGCGCGAAGCCTTCCGACTGCCAGATCGCGCCGACGTTCCAGGCAAGAGCCGTTTCCGGAACGACGTCGTTGCGAGTGACGGTCTGAGCGCCCAGCCAGTTGCCGCCTGCGCGGGTGTAGCTGTTGACACCGTTGTTGACTTCGCCCGGGATCAGGCCGGCCGGCGGGGCCTGATAGTTGGTGCCGTACGAGGCTCGGAAGGACAGCGGTCCCCACACGTCCCATTTGCCCGAGACCTTGTACACCGTCGAGCCGAGGCCGCCAGAGAACTCCTCGCGGCGCACGGCCGCCTGGAGGTTGACGTTGTCGAGCAAGGGAATCTGAAGCTCCCCGAAGATCGAGTACTGCTGCTGGTCCGCGTAGTCCGGAATGTTCGTGCCGAAGAACACGAAGGGGCCGGGCGAGTCCGGCGTGCAGCCGACGAACAGCGGATCGGTGGTAGGACGGGGTGTCGCCGTCGTCGTCTGTGGCAGCCCGGCCGGTGGGGCGACGCCGACGGTCTGGCCGTTCGGCTGGTCGCAAGCCTGGTTACCGTTGTACAGCGGGCTGCTAACGATCTCGCGGAATTCGAGCTGACGCATCTGTCCGCCAAACGCCCAGCCGATCTCGCCACCCGGCAACTGGATGCCGGAAGCACCGTTGAAGACAGCATCGACGGTCAGGCTCGAGTTGATGGTCTCGGTCGCTCGATCATCGAACAGCCAACGCGCGACATCCTCACGGTTCTCGGCGCCCGGCAGATATGCCGGGTTATTGAGGCTCAGTTCCGGTTGGTTCGCGAAGCTCGAAGCAAACGGGTTCCAGTAGTAGCAGCCAACCGCAGCACGAGCGGCGGCGGAGGTTCCGACCGACGAATTCTGGATGCCAAACTGGCTCGGGTTGTCATCACCGACCGTGCAGTTCGGACCGCCGAAACCGGCGAGCGCGTCCTGCAGGCGATAACCGATCACGTCAGGCGAGTCAGCGTACGCAATCGCTTGATTGTAGGTCACCGCGAAGTCGTAGCCGATATCCTTCGCCATGCCGGCCCAGTCGCCGAGCTTGCCGTCGATTCCGGACGTGACGCGCCAGATCTGGTTGTCGATCTTGGAGGGGACGCCGAAACCGTTGCCCTCGCCGAGGAACGGGTTGCCACCGTGAGCAAACGCCCGGTAGGTGAGCGCCGAAACTCCGCCCGTAGCAGCGGCCGCGCCAGCCGACATGCCGCCAGCAGCGACCCGCTGGTTGAGGAAGGTCTGCACATTCGGGTTGGTCGATGGTGCATAGAACTGCCACGTCGCGCCCGTCGAAATCCCCGGTCCACGAATGACAGGCTGGGCGGGCGAACCAAACACCTGCGGCGACTTAACCTGGCCGTAGGAGACGTCGAAGTGGAAATCCATGTTGTCGCTGACGGCCGCATTGAGCTGCGCAAATCCACGGAAAATGTCGTTCTCTTCGACCAGATTGTAGTACGAAATGTAGTTATAGGCGCAGGCAGGGATGCCTGTAGCAACGCCGTTGGGGTTGTACACGCCACCAACCGCCTCGCAACTCGCCTGTGTGAAGTCGCGCTGAAGGCCCGCGACTGCGCCACCGAACTCGCGATCCTGTGCCGTGGCGAGGGGGCCTTGCGTATAGAACGCCGGACGTGCGCCGCGCGGAAGCCATGTTGCGACGTTTGTCAGCGTCGACCATGGGGCCGGGTTCACGCCGTACTGGCCAGCGGCCCAGTCACGCTCTTCCGATTCTAGGCGCGAACGGTGTTCCCATTCCGCGGACCACAGGAAGTTTACATCGCCTTCGCCGACGCCGCCAAGGATGCTCAGGCCGTAGTCGCCATCGGAGCCGTCGATGTACTTGTACTGGCCGCCGACTTCGAGGCCGACGAAATCGTCGCGCGTGATGAAGTTGACGACGCCGCCGGTCGCGTCGGCGCCATAAATGACCGCCGCGCCGTCTTTCAGCACTTCCGTGCGAGCAATGGCTGCAGAAGGAATGTTCGAGGTGTTCTGGCTCATCCTGCGGCCGTTGAGCAGGACCAGAGTCTTGTCGGCGCCGAGGCCGCGGAGGTTGTAGTTGACCGAGCCGGTCAGCGCCGCTCCGGAGAAGTAGTAGGCTTCACCAGTTGTCGGGCCGGAGATCGTCAGGCTTTTGGCGAACTCGAGCGCGGTTGGAGCGCCTTGCTGCTCCAGCTCTTCCTGGGAAAACACCTCGACCGGAAGCGCGGCGTCTTCGGCGCTGCCCTGGATAAACGAGCCGGTGACGACGACGCGGTCGCCCTCGTCGCTTGCCTCAGCCGGCGGCTGGGGTCCGGACACTGTGTCTTGGGCGAAGGCCGGAAATGTACCGGCCAAACCGATCAGAAGCGCAGCGCTGGACGCGCTGCGGAGCGTGAATTTCATAGCAATAACCTCCCCGTGCTGAGTCTGTTGGCGACTCTTGCCGTTACTGTTGACTGCATTGCGACGTGAGGTCAACCGAACGGCTAGCGACGCGATGGATTTTCTCGGGGCGATTCATGATGGTCGGCCTTTGACGCAGGACGGCATCGCGCGCCGCGACTGACCTGCGCTAAGTCGCTGACCTTACGGCATGAGCGTGTTTTGACTTATCGTGCTCGCGGCATGCGGCGCCACGCAGCGTGCGCGTTGCGCGAATGTCGCAACGTCCGGCAATTGCTTGGACGAGGTGCGCATGACGCTCCTGATTGTCCGTCGCCGCTCGCTCGCGATGCGTGCTGCAATGCAGCAGAGCGCATTCTCGCTTTTGATGTTTGACGATCGCGGCAATCGCAGACTTATGTGCGCCGATGGTCATAACCATGGGTCGGCGGGCATGCTCGAATTGAAGGAGGTGTCGCGCCGCATCAATGGCGTCGATCATCTCGCTGGAATTTCAATGCGGATCGAGAGCGGCGTCATGAACGTGCTGCTCGGCCCCGCGCGCGCAGGCAAGACCAGCCTGATGCGCGCCATGGCGGGCCTCGATCGGCCCGGCAGCGGCGAAATCTGGTTCAATGGCGTCAATATCACCGGCATGCCCGTCGCGAAACGCAACGTCGCGATGGTCTATCAGCAGTTCATCAACTACCCCGGCTGGACCGTCCGCGAGAACATTGCCTCGCCGCTGAAGGTCAAACGCACGCCCGCCGCCGAAATCGAACGCGACGTGCAGCGTGTCGCCGAACTGCTCCGCCTGGCGCCTTATCTGGACCGCAAGCCGCTCGAACTCTCAGGCGGCCAGCAGCAACGCGTCGCCATTGCCCGCGCCATCGTCAAGAAAGCCGGCCTCGTCCTGCTCGACGAACCCCTCGCCAACCTCGACTACAAGCTGCGCGAGGAGTTGCGCGCCGAACTGCCGAAACTCTTCGCCGACAGCGGCGCCGTCGTCGTCTACGCCACTACCGAACCCCTCGAAGCCCTCATGCTCGGCGGCATGACCGCGACCATGAGCGAAGGCCGCGTCACGCAATTCGGCCCCAGCCACCAGGTCTACCGCGCGCCCGCCGATCTCATCACGGCAGAGACTTATTCCGACCCGCCGCTCAACGTCTTCCCCGTCACCGCGGCCGCCAGGCCGGCCCGCTTCCCCGGCGCCGCAACGCTCGCCGTGCGTCCCCACCATGTTCGTCTCGCGCCGAGATCCGCCGAGGCCGACGCCTACGCTGCGACCGTGATCGCGATGGAAACCAACGGCTCCGAAACCTTCGTCCACCTCCGCGTCGGCGACGCGCGCTGGGTGATGCTCACCCACGGCGTCCACGCCTTTGAGATCGGCTCTGCGCTCACCGTCCATGTCGAACCCGGCGACGTGATGAGCTTTGACTCTGCCGGCCGTTCCATCACGCCCACCGCCAGGGCGGCCTGACACATGGCCCGCATCGACCTGCAGAACATCCGTCACGCCTACGCGCCTGATCCGAAGTCAGACGCCGACTACGCGCTCAAGCGCGTCGACCAGTCCTTCGACGATGGCGGCGCCTACGCGCTGCTCGGACCTTCCGGCTGCGGCAAGACCTCCTTGCTGAACATCATGTCCGGCCTCGTCGCGCCGACCGAAGGCCGCGTCCTGTTCAACGGTGACGACGTGACGGCGCGTCCCACCGAGAAGCGCAACATCGCCCAGGTCTTCCAGTTCCCCGTCGTCTACGACTCCATGACGGTGCGCGAAAACCTCGCTTTCCCGCTGCGCAACCGCCGCATGAAGCCCGACGACATCGCCCGCCGTGTCAACGAGGTGCTCGACCTCGTCAGCCTCACCGCGCTCGCAGACCGCCGCGCCCGCGGCCTCACGGCGGACGAGAAGCAGAAGATCTCCCTCGGCCGCGGTCTCGTGCGCCCAGACGTCAACGCCATCCTGTTCGACGAGCCGCTCACCGTTGTCGATCCGCAGGTGAAGTGGGAGCTGCGCGCAAGCCTGCGCGACGTCCACCGCCGCACGCGCACAACAATGGTCTACGTCACCCACGACCAGACCGAAGCGCTCACCTTCGCCGACAAGGTCGTAGTGATGTACGATGGCGAGATCGTCCAGGTAGGCTCGCCCGCCGACCTCTTCAATCGCCCCAAGCACACCTTCGTCGGCCACTTCATCGGCTCGCCCGGCATGAACATCATGCCCGCCCGCGTCGACGGCGCCACCGTCCTCCTCGGCGAGCACAGCGTCCCGCTCGCCGCGGCCCCGCGCGTTGACGCGTCACAGAAGCTTCAGCTCGGCGTGCGCCCAGAATTTGTCCGTCTCTCCGCGAGCGGCATCCCCGCCACCATCGTCCGTATGGAAGACGCAGGCCGCTATCGCGTCGCCCACCTCGACATGCTGGGCATGCCCATCGCGGCCATGCTGCGGGAAGGCGAGGGCGCCCCCGCCGCCCCACATATCAGCTTCGATCCGGCCGGCGTGCATCTCTACGCCGACAGCTGGCGCGTTGATCTTGGCGGAGCCGCCCAATGAAGCCCGTCAACCAGAAAGCCTGGTTCCTCGTCGCGCCCGTGCTCCTGCTCGTGGCGTTCACCGCCATCATCCCGCTGATGACCGTCGTGAATTACTCGGTGCAGTACGTCGCCACCAATGCGCAATTCCACTGGGTCGGCGATCTCTGGTACCGCGAAGTGCTGCACTCGGAGAAATTCTGGAACGCACTTCGGCGAAACCTCGTCTTCTCCGGCATCATCCTCGCCATCCAGATCCCGCTCGGCGTCCTCATCGCGCTCAACATGCCACGCAAAGGGTGGGGCGTGCCCGCCTGCCTCGTGCTGATGTCCCTGCCGCTGCTCATCCCATGGTATGTCGTCGGCATGATCTGGCAGATGTTCGGTCGCGTCGACATCGGCCTGATGGGAGTCATGCTCCGCGACTTCGGCTACAATTACGAAGGCGATCCGCTGGATGCATGGTTCACACTGATCATCATGGATGTCTGGCACTGGACCAGCCTCGTCGCCTTGCTGGCGTACGCGGGCCTCGTCTCGATCCCGAACGCCTTCTATCAGGCCGCGCGCATCGACGGCGCGTCCGGCTGGCAGGTCTTCCTGCATGTCCAGCTGCCGCGCATGGCCCGCGTGCTCACCATCGCAGTCCTGCTGCGCTTCATGGACTCGTTCATGATCTTCACCGAGCCGTTCGCCGTCATCGCCGGCGGTGATCCGGTCTTCCTCTCCACCGAGCTCAGCCAGACGGTCGAGCTTGGCCAGAGGGCGGCCATGTCGATCATCTACTTCCTGATCATCCTGCTGCTCAGCTGGGTGTTCTACACGGTGATGACGCGTGACGATGGCGAACCGATCCAGTCGGGAGCCAAGCCATGAAACAGGGCCGCTTCGCCTGGCTCGTCCCGGCGCTCTACATTCTCTTCCTGATGACGCCGATCTATTGGCTCGTCGCGATGAGTTTCAAGACGAACCTCGAGATCACCACGCGCTTCACGCTCTTCCCTGAGACGTTCAACCTCGACAATTACGTGAAGGTTTTCTCGGATGAACGCTGGCGCGCCGTGTTCAGCAACTCGCTGATCTATGTCGGTCTCAACACCGTCATCTCCATCGCCGTAGCCTTGCCCGCCGCCTACGCCTTCTCGCGCTACCGCTTCTTCGGCGACAAGCACCTGTTCTTCTGGCTGCTCACCAACCGCATGGCGCCCGCCGCCGTGTTCACCCTGCCATTCTTCCAGCTCTATTCCGCCTTCGGCCTGTTCGACACGCACATCGCCGTCGCGCTCGCCCACTGCCTCTTTAACGTGCCCCTCGCAGTCTGGATTCTCGAAGGCTTCATGTCGGGCGTCCCGCGCGAGATCGACGAGACCGCCTATGTCGACGGCCACTCATTCCCCAGCTTCTTCGTGAAGATCTTCATGCCGCTCATCGCCAGCGGCATCGGCGTCGCCGCCTTCTTCTGCTTCATGTTCTCCTGGGTCGAATACCTGATCGCTGATTCGCTGGCCCGCTCGGCCGTCCTGCCGATCACCACACGCCTGCAGGCGCTCTCACAGGCCTCCGGCACGGACTGGGGCGTCCTCGCCGCCGCCGGATCGCTCACCCTGATCCCCGGCGCCATCGTGATCTGGTTCGTCCGCAACTACATCGCGAAGGGATTTGCGCTGGGAAGGGTCTGATGGCGACACTCGCTGACGTCCGCAAAGTCGCGCTCGCCCTGCCGGGCGCCGTCGAGCTGAACGACCACGGCGGCAGCTGGTTCAACGTCGGAACAAAGAGCTTCGTGCTCTACGGTTTCCCAAGCGGGCGTTGGATCGTCAAGCTTCCCAAGCCACGCCAGGAACTCCTCTTCGAAGCCCGCCCCGACGTGTTCCAGCCCTACCGGGCGGGCGCCATGCTCTGGAGCTATGTCGACATATCGCGGCTCACGCGCGCCGAAGTCTCCGACCTGGTAGGCGACGCATCGACAACCATCGTACCGAAGAAGGTCTCACGAGCGTATCTGTCGGGCAGGGCGTGACAGCAGCAGCACGTCACCCGATTGTCACGTCTCCAGCGGAAGCTGCATACGCATGAAAATGGAGTCGGCAATGAAGCGCGGTCTTGTTCTCCTTGGAAGCCTCGCACTCGCCGCCTGCGCCAGCATGCCGCCTGCGCCAGTAGACGGTCTGAACAATTCCCTCCGCCTCAACCAGATACAGGCCATCGGCACCCACAACTCCTACAAGCTCCAGATCGACCCGCCCCTGATGGAGCTCATCAAGCAGCGCAACGCCAACACCGCCCTCACGCTCGACTACTGGCATCGCCCCATCGCCGAACAGCTCGATGCCGGCGCGCGACAGGTCGAGATCGATCCTGTCGACGATCCCGAAGGCGGCGCTTTCGCCGATCCGCTGGGCGCCCGTCTCCTCGCGCAGCAAGGCGTCACCATCCCGCCGCCCGACCGCGCCGCACTCGCAAAGCCCGGCATCAAGGTCATCCACGCCACCGATATCGACTTCCGAACCAGCTGCCCGACTTTCGTGAATTGCCTCAGCCAGGTGAAAGCCTGGTCCGATGCACACCGTACGCACACCCCGATCCTGATCATGATCAACCCGAAGCACACGCCCATCTCATGGGAAGGCGCGACGCCCGTGCGCGCATTCGGCAAGGATGGGTTCAACCGTATCGAAGCGGAGATCCTGTCCGTCTTTCCGCGCGATAGCATCGTTACGCCGGATGAGGTACGCGGCCCCCATGCCACGCTGCGCGAAGGCGTCCTCGCGGGGGGCTGGCCGACGCTCGGCGAGTCGCGGGGCAAGGTGATCTTCGTGATCGACGACGCGCCCGCCCGCTGGGCCGCCTATGTCGATGGCCACCCCTCCTTGAAAAACCGCATCGCCTTTGTCGGCGCAGGCGCGGCCTTTGAGGCGCCCGAAGCCGCCATACTGGTCATGAACGAACCGCACGAAGACGAAGCCCTCATCCGCGAACGCGTCGCCCAGGGCTTCCTCGTCCGCACCCGGGCCGACGCCGACACCCGCGAAGCCCGCTCCGGCGACACCAAACGCCGCGACGCCGCACTCGCCTCCGGCGCCCAATACATCTCGACCGACTACATCTGGCCCGACGCGCGCTTCGGAACAGGTTACACGGCGCGCCTTCCGGGCAATGCTGCAGCGCGGTGCAACCCGGTCAATGGTCCGTCCGGCTGCGCCCAGCCCTAGGCCGTTTCGCCCCCTGTGACTCCCTTGCAAATCTGTTATCGTTCCCCTGTCAAACGCCCCGATCGGCACAAGAGGGCGCAGGGCAGATACGAGTAGAAACGCAAAAAATCAGAGCCAGGAGAACAACATGGCCAGATACGGTTACACCCCTCCCGAAGCCACGAATGCCCGCAAGGAAGCCCAGGGCCGCCAGATGACGCTGATCGGCGCCGTCCTCGTCGGCTTCGGCGGCATCGGCATCATCCTCTCAACAGTTCTCAAAGCCGTGTGGCTTGGAATTCTCGGCGGCCCGATCGGCGCGCTGTCCTGGCTTGCGCTGCTGGTCGGCGCGGGCGTGTTCTGGTGGGGCTTCACCAACATCCGCGATGCGCGCGCGAACCGGCGCTGACGAATGACGGCTGAGCCTGCCGCCACCACGCCTGACGCTGACCGCCTGAAACGCGGCCAGCGTCAGTTCATGACCGGCCTCGCGCTGGTGATGGGCGGGATGGTGTTTGGCGGCGGGCTCGCCATGGTCTTCTACTTCCTCGGCCAGCGCCCCGGCGCGATCGTCTCCGCCGTCATCGGCGTCGGCGCCATCCTGCTGGGCATTCTGATGCAGGCCTCCGCTGCGAAGATCCTGCGGAGCAAGTCGTCATGACCTTCGCCTGGATGGGCTGGACCCTGCCGACCGCGCTGTTCTTCGCCTTCATCGCGCTGTCCCTCGTCACGCTCGGCGTCCTGACGAAGCTCGCACCCAACAACCAGCCGCGCATGGGCGTCCTCGGCGTCGCCACCCAGCGCGGCGACCGGTTCTTCCTCACCTTGCTCGGCGCCGCCTTCATCCACCTCGCCTGGATCGGACTTGTCCCCAAGGACGCGCCCCTCTGGTTTGCCACAGCGGCGTCCGTGGTTTACGCAGGTCTCGTTTTCCGGTTTGTTTGAGCCGAAACAGGTCCGAAGCCGCAAGAGCTTCGTCAGGGAGGAACTCATGTCTGTCACGCGCCCGCGCGGGCTTCTGCTCGCCAGGGGGTCTGCGATTGCACTGGCCGCCTGCGGCCCCCAGCAACCGGTTGCAGCCAAAGACCCCAACCCCAACGCTCGCGCGGAGATCGCAAAGTTCCTCGACGCCGAGATCAAGGACCTGTCCACG
>CAIKXW010000278.1 GCA_903831485.1 uncultured Alphaproteobacteria bacterium
CTGGACGTAGAGTTCGAGGATCTGCCGCGCCGCGACCCCGGCCTCGAGGCCGCATTTTTCCGCTTCTTCAGCGAACAGCTTCTTTGACTCAGGATCGAGCCTGACAGTCAGCGGCTGGCGGTTTGCTGTTTTGGACATGAGAGATTCCATTGGCAGCTGTCGGAAGCCCCCCGACGCTTGTAGCGAGAATCACCTTGCAGGCATTGCCAAGGCATTGCAATAGCAATGCATGGCCAAGCCGCCCGCCACGCAGGGGACCAAACCCTTCACCGTCGTGCTGCCCGAGAAGGCGGCTGAACGCCTTGAAATACTGGTGGATTCCGGTCTCTATGGCTCCAATCGGGCTGAGGTCGCGCGGAACATCATCCTCCAGCACCTGCAAGAGCTCTGGAAGTCCGGCAAGCTGCCGGGCTGAAGCCGGAACGCCTCGTCCATCCACAAGACAAGCCTTTCAGAACGGGCCTCCGCGACCTGTCTTAAGACCTCGTTAACCTTTCGCGCCCAATCGTTCCTCTCAGCCGCCGGGAGCTGCTAAAAGCAGCTGTCAGCGGCATACCTGCGGAGGAGGACGCGCCCATGGAAACGATGACTGCCGACCCGATCGAGTTCTGCCCCGCCGCCGCCTGCGCCGCCGCCATCGTCCGGATCGAGGGGTTCATCGACCATGTCGCCCGCCTGATGGACGAGGCGCGCCTTGGCCGCTCGCCCGACCTGATGGCGCAGCTGGAAGCGATCTCGGACGAACTGATCATCGCTGCAGACGAAGCGCGTGACCGGCTTGCCGAGGTGCAGGCCGTTTCCGCTGCCGGCGCAATGGCGCAGCTGCTCGCAGCGATCCGGGATGTGCGGACACGCGATGATGCGGAGGCAAGGCGCGCGAGGGACCTTGAGGCAAAAGCGGTGCGCTTCCTTGCCGGCGCAGGTCTTTATGACGCGCGTTTTGTGAGGGCGCTCAGCGGCACCAGGCTTGGCGGGCGGCTGCAAATCGCTGCGGTGCGCGAGCCGGCCCAGCACGCCTCCACATAGCCACGCCGCCGGTCAGTCGGCTTCCACACGGATGTGCGGGTACAGCTTCGCGACGCCATGAGCCCACTTTGGATAGGGCCAGGGTGTCACATCGGCGCCAGCGTACGGCATCAGCTCGCCTTGTCGATCGAACAACATCACCGTCGACGTGTCCGTGCTTGTGTCGGTCCGGATGACGGCCACATCCGCCAGCTTAAGGCTGCGTACGTCCGGTGAGTGCGTCTCGTCCCACCACATCAGCTCGCCTGTCCGCTGGTTGATGCGACTGCCGCGCCGGGGATTGCGCAGCAGCGCCGCCGCGCCACCGAGCGTCGCAAGGACGCCCATCCAGAAGGCCACCGGCACGAGCCATGGGGCGCACTCGCCACCCGAGCTGCAATTCGTCGCCGGATCGATCGTCGCGCCAGCATAGACGAACACCAGTCCTACGCCGAGCAAGCCATACATCCGGACATCACGACGACCGGAGGTCTGGTGAACCATGACCAGGTCCGGCCCGGACATATCCCTGCTGACACCGCTCCCGCTCATGCAACGAGTTTCGGGCGAAGCGGTTAAGGGACGCTGACGGAACTCGTGAAAGCTCGGACGTCCGGGCTTACCGATTGATCGCGATCAAGTTCGGCGCCCGGTGACGCGCGATGGTCGGCCGATCAACGTAAATCTCGGGAGACGACCATGCATGCGTTCCGTCTGTTTGGATCAGCCCTCTTCGCGGCGGCGTCACTTGCCGCATGCACCCCCTCGGAAACGGCAAACGCTCCGGCGGCCCCGGCGCCAGAACCGGTGAAGGTGAGCCGAGAGATCAGCCTGCCGGTCAGCATCAACGCAGTCATGGTCGCGCTCGTCGACCATGCCTCCGAGCCAATCTGGCTCGACGCTTACAATCCTCCGACCACAGACGCTGGGTGGCGCGAGGCGGAACACCACGCCTATCAGGCCGCAATTTCAGGCAAGACGATACAGCTTGCGGGAACCGGGCCCAACGACGCCGACTGGGTCGCCGACACCGAATGGATCCGCATGGCGGACGAGATGAGCAATGCCGGCATGGATGCGCTGTCGGCGGTCAAGGCGCGCAATATCGATCAGCTCACCGCCGCAGGCGATCGCCTGGTTGCATCGTGCAATGCATGTCATGTGGCGTTCAAGCCGGACCTGCCGAGCATGGGAATCTACAAGTCGCCCGACTATCCGGCGGCTCCGCCGCAATAGCGCGTGGCCGGCTACCCAGCCAACCGCGCCATCTCTGCTTCGCTGATCTCGTAGTTGCCGTAGACGTTCTGCACGTCGTCGCAATCCTCGAGCTCTTCGAGCATCTTCATCAGCTTGTCGGCGTTGTCGCCTTCTACCTGCACCGTGTTGACCGGCTTCCAGATCAGGGCAGTCGATGTCGCCGCTACCTTGACCTTGCCTTCGAGCGCCGAGGCTACCTCGGCAAGATCTGCGCGCGCCGTGTAGATGTAGTGGCCTTCTTCGTCGCTCGACACGTCGGACGCGCCAGCATCGAGCGCCGCTTCCATGATCGCATCTTCCGAGCCTGCGCTCAGCGGATAGATGATCTCGCCGACATGCTCGAAGCCCGACGACACCGCGCCCGTCTGGCCGAGATTGCCGCCATGGTGGGTGAAGGCCGTGCGCACGTCTGTGGCCGCGCGGTTCTTGTTGTCGGTCGAGCACTCCACGATCAGGCCGACGCCGCCGGGCGCAAAGCCCTCATAGCGGATAGCCTCATAGTTCGTGGCGTCGCCGCCCGCGCCCTTGTCGATCGCGCGCTGGATGTTGTCCTTCGGCATCGACGCCGCCTTGGCGTTGTTGACCGCAAGGCGCAGGCGCGGATTGAAGTTCACATCCGCCATGCCGCTCTTGGCCGCGACGGTGATCTCCTTCGCCAGCTTGGAGAACAGCTTGGCCTTGGCCTTGTCGGCCTTGCCCTTGCGGTGCTGGATGTTGGCCCATTTGCTGTGCCCGGCCATGGTCGGTCTCTCGAAAGCGGGTGGAGTGGCCGCCCGGATACCCCACCGCCCCCGACCGGCGCAAGCACGGTGCACGCAAAGCCGGACGCGTGACAGCATCTTCAGTAGCCTTGGCCGCGCCCCGCGCTAGCTTGCCCAGCAGGAATCAGGGGAGACTTCCATGAAATTCGCCATCGCAGCGGCGACTGCAGCGCTGCTTCTGACGGCCTGTGGCGGCGCGGAGACCGCTCCCTCCGCCGAGACACCCGCCGCAGGCGAAGCTCCTGCCGGTCCGACAGCCGCGTCAGAGCCCGCCATGGCCGCCGCCCTCACCGGCCCCTCGGCCGGCAAGTGGCGCTCGACCACAACCTCCGCCGGCATGACCATGCCGCCGATGGAAATCTGCTACGACAAGCAGATGAGCATGGAGGAAGCGCAGGCCATCCAGCAGTCGGCCGGCGTCAACTGCTCCGAGAACACCTACAACGCCACCGCTGGCGGCATGACCGGCCACTCGGTCTGCAGGATGGGCGACACCACCATCACGTCCGACATGAAGGTGGTCGGCGAGTTCACCTCCGCCTACACGATGGAGATCAACTCTTCGATGGACCCGGCCCCTTCGGGAATGACCAACCCGTCGGTCACCACCATCAAGATGGAGCGGCTGGGCGACTGCACGCCCTGAGAACCACGCGATCCAGCCCTTTTCGATGGGTGTTCGCAAAACCGCGGCGGCAGGTTTATACCTGCCGCCGCAACTGTTTCGGCTGGGCCGGCGAAAGACCGGCCATCCTCGCTCACCACCTCCCCTTCCTCGCCTCCCGTGGGATATCGACCATGACCGACGCCCCCTCCGCCGCCGACCCCGTTGCAGAGCTTGTCTCCCTGCTCGACCTTGAGCGGATCGAGATGAACTTGTTCCGCGGCCAGTCGCCCGACGATGGCGTGAAGCGCGTGTTCGGCGGCCAGGTGATCGCGCAGGCGCTAGTCGCCGCCTACCGCACGGTCGAGAACCGCGTCTGCCACTCCCTGCACGCCTACTTCATCCGCCCGGGCGATCCGACCGTGCCGATCCTCTACGAGGTCGACCGCGCCCGCGACGGCAAGAGCTTCACCACCCGCCGCGTCACCGCCGTCCAGCACGGTGAGCAGATCTTCAACCTCGCCGCCTCCTTCCAAGTCCCCGAGGAAGGCTTCGTGCACCAGTCAGCGATGCCTGCCGTGAAGATGCCGGCCGAGCTCAAATCCGAAGACGAGCTCCGCGCGATAGCGAAGGACCATATCCCGAAGGAATTCCAGAAGCAGTTCGCCCGCCCGCGCCCCATCGAACTCAAGCCCGTCGATCCGCGCCAGATGATCTCGCCCGCCAAGACGGAAGCGAAGAAGCAGATGTGGATGCGCGTGCGCGGCGCGGTCGATCCGAACAATTTCGCCCTGCAGCAATGCCTGCTCGCCTACGCCTCCGACATGGGCATCCTGGACACCGCCACCAAGCCGCACGGCGTCAACTGGTTCACCGGCGGCGTGCAGATGGCGAGCCTCGACCACTCGATGTGGTTTCATGAGCCGTTCGATATCTCGAACTGGCTTCTCTACGCGATGGATTCCCCCTCGGCTTCCGGCGCCCGCGGCTTCAACCGCGGCGAGATCTTCACGGAAGAAGGCAAGCTGGTCGCTTCCGTGACGCAGGAAGGCCTGATGCGGCCGCGCGAGGCCAAGTTCAAGAACTGAACCGCGGGCCGCCCCCGCCCGGCCGAACTCATTCCCACTGCGCAATCATTCCTTAAACGGCGCAACCGAGCTTGGCGCAAAGCCCCGCGCGTGGTTTGACTCGTCGGGGGCTGACGGAGACCGTGATGATCCGCGTTACAGCGTCCCTCTCACTATTTGCGCTGCTGTCAGCCTGCAGCGCCGCGCCCTCCGATCCCAACGCCGGTTCCGCGATGGTGACGCCATCCACGGCAGGCCTCACCTCCGGCCCGGGTGAAACCCAGCCGCCGCCGCTCGACATCACCGCCGAGCCGGCCCCCGCCGCCGAAGAGCCCACCCCCGAAGCGCCGGTCGAACCCGCCCCATCCCATGTCGCGCTCAAATACCTGATCGGCGACGTCGATCCCGCCAGCGATCCGAAATTCGCGCGCATCCCCGAAAAATACATCGGCGGAAGCCGCGTCTGGGGCCACAAGGACGCGGTCGACGCCTTCGTGCGCATGGCGGAGGATGCCGAGCAAAACGGCTACAAGCTGAAGATCGTTTCCGCCTTCCGCTCGTTCGGCGACCAGGAGAAAATCTGGGAAGACAAATGGACCGGCAAGACGCTGGTCGGCGGCAAGAAGCTCAACACTTCCATCGCCGACCCAGCAGCCCGCGCGCTGAAGATCCTCCAATACTCGTCCATGCCCGGCACCTCGCGCCACCACTGGGGCACCGACTTCGACTTCAACAGCCTCGAGAACAGCTACTTCACAAACAACAAGGATGGCCGCCGCATCTATGACTGGCTGGTCAACCACGCCGCCAATTACGGCTTCTGCCAAGTCTACACCTCCAAGAAGGGCGAAGGCGCGCGTCCCACCGGCTATGAAGAGGAAAAGTGGCACTGGTCCTACGCGCCCGTGGCGTCATGGTATCTCAGGCAATATCCGATCGACGTCGGCTATGAGCGCCTGACCGGCTTTCTCGGGTCGGAGACCGCGCAGCAGATCGACGTCATCCCCAACTACGTGCAGGGCATCAGTCCGGAGTGCGTCCAGTAGGGACATGCGCTTGATCGGCGGCGCCACGCATGCTCCCTGAGGGCGGGTCAGGAGGGGGAGTATACATGCGCGTGCTTGTCGCTTGTCTTGCAGCCACGCTCGCAGTGGCCCCAGCCCTCGCTCAGCCCGCGCTGATCCCCCGCA